>JAOAPT010000004.1 GCA_025463045.1 Candidatus Solibacter sp. | reverse complement strand
TTCCGTCGTCTGTCAACGTCGCGAAGCGACGCAGCTCTTATCGCCGCCCGTATGCCACGCCCAGATCCTCCGCCATCGCCGCTAACCGGGGGTCCGCCGTCCACAACAGCAACCGTCCTAAGATCGCCGATGCCAGCAAATGAATGTCGATCCACCCCACTCCCCGCCCGTGCAGATCTCTGTGGCGAACGAACGCGACCACATTCGCGTGCGGAACCGCCGCGGCCTGATGCATCTTCTCGTAATCCGCGAGAAGTTTACTCCGCCCTCCACGATCGCCGATGAGTAGCTCTCCGAAGATCAGTTCATGCCCGCTGACTTCATCGAGCAACAGCAGGCGCCGTAGTTCACTCGCAAACGGCTCGCGCCCGGCGAAAAAGCGGATCCACACCGACGTGTCTACGAGGACGCTCACGCAACCCTGCGTTTCGCGATCGCCTTCTCCCGGCGGCGCGGCACATCCCGTGCGCCCGGCTCCGACCCGCACAGAGTGCTCAGCCTCTCATAGGCCGCATGCCGCACCAATGCTTCGAGTCCCAGTCGGACAACTTCGGTATCCGTGTGCACTCCGCACGCCGCCTTGGCCTCCTTGATGAGTTTGTCGTCGATATTCAGCGTCTTCTTCATCTGTACGATTCTCCCATACCAGGATGGCTTTTTTCGCCATATCGAGATTAGAAGTCTTAGACTATTATCTGCAATTCACGCCAACTCCGACTTTCCTTTCTCCGCCCGCTCAAGCATTTACCGTTCGCAACGCCTAAGAACGCATCTTCCCGGTACTACCCTCGAATCGAGTTATGTTCACCTCGTCCAAACCCCGGATACTCCCGTTCCCCGGGCACCGTCTGCGTCACCCAATTTTCGTCCCTCCCCGTAACTCACACCATACTCACCGCTTACGAGACATTCGAAGTAAGTGCCAGCGCGCCGATTCTGCGTCACCCCCTCAGATGTATACTTGCAACATCCCCACCAAGGGAGGGACTCCGTGATCGCATCCAAGTTGACGCGCCGCACAGCGCTCGGAGCGCTGACCGCCTTCTCGTATCGCCGCATTCTCGGCGCCAATGACCGCGTCCAGGTCGGCTTCATCGGCTACGGCCTGATCGGCAGCCAGCACGTCTTCGACTTCAAGAATCAGAAGGACGCCGAGCTCGCCGCGATGTGCGACGTCTACCAGCCGCGCCTCGAACAGGGCGTCGCCGCCTGCGGCCAGACTGCCAAGCCCTACTCCGATTTCCGCAAAATGCTGGAGAACCGCGACCTTCAGGCGGTCGTCGTCTCCACGCCTGACCACTGGCACGCCCTGATAACGATGATGGCCTGCGCCGCCGGCAAGGACGTCTACGTCGAAAAGCCGCTCACCGTCTTCATCCGCGAAGGCCGTTGGATGACGGACGTGGCGCGCCGCCACAATCGCATCGTGCAGGTCGGCACCCAGCAGCGTTCCGGCAAGCACTACCAGCACGCGCGCGAACTCCTGCAATCCGGCTACATCGGCAAGATCATGAGCATGCGCGCGGCGTCGTATCGCAACGTCATGCCCGGCTTCGGCTCGCCGCCCGATTCTGCGGCGCCGAACGATTTCAACTACGACATGTGGCTCGGCCCCGCCCCCGCCCGTCCCTTCAACAAGCAGCGCGGACTAGACCATTTCAGCTGTTTCTGTGATTATTCCGGCGGCCAGATGACGAACCTCGGCGCGCACGAAATCGACATCATGCAGTGGGTGATGAACGTCAAGGGCCCGGGCGCCGTTTCCTCCACCGGCGGACGCTTCGCCATCCAGGAGGCCGGTGAAACGCCCGACACGCAGGACGCTCTTTTCGAATATCCCGGTTTCACCGCCGCCTACAGTTTGCGCGAAGCCTCCGCCGGACGCCGCGCCGGCACCGGCCTGGAATTCTTCGGCACCAAGGGCAGCATGGTCGTCACCCGCTCCGGCTTCGAAGTCTTCCCCGACATGAAATCCAACCCGGCGAACGCCATCCCCGTCTTCCAGGGCCATCCCGCCGGTGGCCCCGAGCGGACCGACATCAAACCTGAGCCCTGGGTCGCCGCAATGAAGGAATCCGGATCCTCCGCCGAACAATTCGACCTCCACGCCCGCAATTTCCTCGATTGCGTCAAGACCCGCCAGCGCCCGGCCGCCGACGTCGAGGGGGGCCATCAGGTCGCCACCACCTGCCACCTCGCCAACCTCTCGCTCCGCCTCGGCCGCAAGCTGAAGTGGAATCCGGAAACCGAGCAAATCGCAAACGACTCGGAGGCCGCCGCCATGCTCGAACGCCCCTACCGGGCTCCCTGGGACAAGGTCCTCCGAGGACTCCTGTCATGACGTCCCGCCGCATCTTCCTCGGCACTGCCGCCATCGCTACCGCCGCCCGCCCGATTCTCGGCGCCAACGACCGCGTTCGCGTCGGCCTCATCGGCTGCGGCGGTCGCGGACGCTACGTCGCCAACTTCATGCGCCAGGCTCCCGATGTCGAATTCACCGCCGCCGCCGACGTCTTCCTCCCCAATGCCGAACGCGCCCGCGAATGGGCCGGCCCCAATGCCGTCGCCTTCCAGGATTTCCGCCGTCTCCTGGAGCGCAAGGATGTCGACGCTGTCCTGGTCGCCACACCCGACCACTGGC
>JAOAPT010001034.1 GCA_025463045.1 Candidatus Solibacter sp. | reverse complement strand
CCACCTCCACCGCCTACACCCACACCAACGGTCGTCTCGCTGTACTCCGGTGCGGCGGGTCCCAGCGAGACGAGGTCCCCGGATGCGAGCCCTGTCACGCTGGGTCTGAGATTCCGCAGCGATGTGGCCGCCACCGTGAAGGGAGTACGGTTCTGGAAGGGCGCGGCGGGCAATAGCGGCACCCACATCGGCCTGCTTTACAGCGCGTCGGGCCAAGTGCTGGCGCAAGCCACGTTCACCGGCGAATCGTCGACGGGATGGCAGACAGTGACCTTCTCGACTCCCGTGAGCATCGCGGCGAATACCACGTACATCGCGGCGCTCTTCACCACCTCGGGGTACTCCGCGACGCGCTTCTTCTTCGCGTCGCAGGGCGTTAACAACGGAGTGCTGCACGCCCCGCAATCCGGCTCGGGCGGGTCGAACATGCTCTACTGGTACGGCAGCACGCCGACCTTCCCGACCAGCACCTGGCAGGATTCCAACTACTGGGTGGATGTGGTCGTGTCGGCGCCGTAAGCAGCGCCGGCGAGGTTTTCGAGAGAGGGCGCTCCCCCGTATACAATGGTACTGACACCAAGGAGTTCCCTCTTTCCATGCAATCTCGCCGTAATTTTATCGGCAACGTGGCTACCGGCCTGGCAGGCACGCTGGCCGCTTCCAACGTGCTGGGTGCAAACGATCGTATCCGCATCGGCATCATCGGGCCGGGAGCCCGCGGAACGGAAATCCTGCAGACCGCGTTGACCTGCGAGAACGTGGAGTGCATCGGCGCCGCCGATGTGTATACCCGCCGCCTGGAAGACGTCAAGAAGATCGCGCCGAACGCCAAGACGTACCTCGACTATCGCCGCATGCTCGAGGACAAGGATATCGACGCGGTGCTGATCGCGACGCCGCAGCATCTGCATTGCGAACATTTCACCGGAGTGCTGGGCAGCGGCAAGCACGTGTATCAGGAAAAGACGATGGCGTTCACGGTGGATCACGCCAAGCGGATGCGCGCCGCGTTCCAGAAGGACGCCGGCAAGCATGTGGTGCAGATCGGCCATCAGTGGACGTCGACGGGCGCGATCACGGACGCGATCGCGTTCAACAAGCCCGAGACGATGGGCAAGATCACCGCGATCCACGCGCACATGTACCGCAATACGCCGCACGGCAAGCCGCAATGGTCGCGGCCGGTGTATCCCGATATGACACCGGAGCACATCATCTGGAAGAGCTTTCTTGGCGAGGCCAAGCCGGTGGATTTCGACGCCAACCGGTACATCAACTGGCGCTTCTTCTGGGACTACTCGGGCGGCAACGTGTACGAGAACATGTGCCATCAGCTCTCCTTCTGGTACAAGGTGCTCGACCTGAAAATCCCAAAGGCTGCCACCATGGTGGGCGGGATTTACCTTTGGAAGGATGGGCGCGAAGTCCCCGACACCATGAACGTCAGCATGGAGCACGAAGAAGAGCTGCTTTATAGCTGGGACTCGGGCTTCGGCAACGATCAGCTGCGCGTCACCGAAGACGTGCTCGGCGATAACGGCACGATCACGCACACGCCGCAGACGCTGAAGTATGTTCCGCAAAAGGTCAATCGCAAAGACGGCAACGAGATGACCGGCGCCACGCGGAGCGATCCGAAGGCGCACATGCAGAATTTCTTCGACGCGATCCGCGGCGGCAAACAGCCGAACTGCCCGTTCGATCTCGGCTTCCGCATTTCGATCGCCTGTCGCATGGCGGTGGAAAGTTATCGTCAGCAGCGCACCGTGCGTTGGGACCCGGCCAAAGAAGAGATCGTCTAAGTCCAAAGGATACACGTGGATTTCGAGTACACGCCTGAACAGATTCAGCTGCGCAAGGCGGTTCGGGAGTTCGCCGAAGCGGAGATTGCGCCTCACGTGATGGAGTGGGACGAGGCGCAGACGTTCCCGCTCGAAGTCATCCGAAAGCTCGGGCGCCTGGGTTACATGGGCGCGATCTTCCCCGAAGAGCTGGGCGGCGCGGGGATGGGGTACATCGAGTACTCGATCATCATCGAGGAACTCTCGCGCGTCGATGGCTCGGTGGGGATCATCGTGGCGGCCCACACGTCGTTGTGCTCGAATCACATTTTCAAGATGGGCAGCGAGGAGCAAAGGCAGCGGAATTTGCCCAAGCTGGCGACCGGCGAATGGCTCGGCTGCTGGTCGTTGACGGAGCCCGAGGCGGGCAGCGACGCCGCGGGGACGCGCACGCATGCGGAGTTGCTGGACGGTGGCGAGTGGGTGCTCAACGGCTCGAAGACGTTCACCACGAACGCGCATTATGCCGATGTGTGCGTGGCGATGGCGGTGACCGATCGCGCGGCGGCGCAGCACGGCATCTCGGCCTTCCTGATCGAGAAGGGAACGCCCGGCTTTCGTTTAGGGAAGAAGGAAAACAAACTCGGACTGCGCGCCAGCGCCACCGGCGAAGTGATTTTTGAAAACTGCCGGCTGCCGCAGTCGCAACTGCTCGGCAAGTTGAACGATGGGTTCGTGGCAAGCCTGAAGGTGCTGGATGGCGGCCGCATTTCGATCGCGGCGCTCTCGATCGGGATGGCGCAGGGCGCGTACGACGCGGCGCTGAAGTATTCCAAGCTGCGCAAACAATTCGGGCGCCCGATCTCGGAGTTTCAGGCGATCCAGCACAAGCTGGTGGATATGGCGGTCGATATCGATGCGGCGCGCCTGCTGAATTATCGCGCGGCGTCGATGCTCGATCGCGGGATGCGCGTGACACGTGAATCGGCGATGGCCAAGCTGTTCGCCAGCGAAGCGGCGGTGCGGATCGCCGGCGAAGCGGTCCAGATCCACGGGGGGTACGGCTTCATCAAAGATTATCCGGTGGAGAAGTTCTACCGCGACGTCAAGCTGTGCACGATCGGCGAAGGCACCAGCGAGATTCAACGGCTGGTGATCGCACGACAACTACTCAAGAGCTAATGACCGAACTGGCGCGAAAAATCCGCGAAGGGGACACGCGCGCGCTGGCGCGCCTGGCCACCGGCGTGGAAAATCGCGATGCGCACGCGTTAGAGACGTTGCGTGAGTTGGAGCCTGCGATGGGGCACGCGCGCATCGTCGGAATCACCGGGCCTCCGGGCGCGGGGAAGAGCACGCTGGTCGATGCGCTCGCGCTCGAACTGCGGAAGCGGGGGAAGACTCTGGCGATTCTCGCAGTAGACCCGAGCAGCCGCAGCACAGGCGGCGCGATTCTGGGCGACCGCATCCGCATGCAGCAGCATCACGCGGATCCCGGCATCTTCATCCGCTCGATGGCAACGCGCGGGACGCTCGGCGGAATGGCGCGCGCCACGGCGGATCTGGCGAAGCTGATGGACGCGGCGGGGAAGGACTACGTGATCATCGAGACCGTCGGAGTGGGGCAGGACGAGATCGAGATCACGTCGGTCGCGCAGGTGACGGTGGTCGTGCTGGTCCCCGGGATGGGCGACGATGTGCAGGCGATCAAGGCGGGGATCATGGAGATCGCCGACATCTTCGTGATCAATAAGAGCGATCATCCGGGCGCGGAACGGGTGGAGATGGAACTGCACGCCGAGGGATTCCAATGCCCCGTGATTCGTACGGTCGCAAGCGAAGGCAAAGGGATCGCTGAGTTGGCGGATGCAGTGGGGACGGTTGCGGGGCGAACGACGATACACGCGCCACGCGGTGCTGCCATCGATCATCTGGGAATTGCCGTGCAGTCGTTGGAAGACTCGATTCGCTTTTACGAATCGCTGGGGCTCGCGGTCGAGCATCGGGAAAGCGTTGCGACAGAGAAGGTGGATGTCGCGATGCTGCCGGTGGGGGAATCGCGCATCGAATTGTTGCAGGCGTCGTCCCCTGATTCGCCGATTGCGAAATTTCTCGAGAAGCGCGGGCCGGGGCTGCATCACGTCGCGCTGCGCGTGCCCGATCTGAACGCCGCGGTCGCCGGATTGAAGGCCGCGGGAGCGCGATTGTTGAACGAGCCGCGCGCCGGAGCCGGCGGCCACATCTACGTTTTCGTCCACCCTGCCTCCACCGGAGGCGTACTGTTGGAACTCATTCAGGAGAGCGCTCATTGAAAGCCGAAATCGGAATCATCGGGGGCAGCGGTCTGTACCACATGCCCGGATTTGAAGGTCTTGAGGAGGCCAACATCACAACGCCGTTCGGCAACCCCTCCGACAACTACATGCTCGGTACTCTGGGCGGCCGCAACGTGGCATTTCTGGCGCGCCACGGGCGCGGGCATCGCATCTCGCCCTCGGAACTGAACTTCCGGGCGAACATCTACGGCTTCAAATCGCTGGGCGTCGAGCGAATTATTTCGTTGAGCGCGGTCGGGTCGTTGAAAGAAGAGCATCGCCCGCAGGACTTCGTGATTCCCGATCAGTTCTTCGATCGGACGCGCGGACGCATCTCGACGTTCTTCGGCGAGGGGCTGGTAGCGCACATTAGTTTTGCCGACCCGGTCTGCCCGGAGATGAGTTCGGTCGTGGCGGCAGCCTGCGAGAAGGCGGGCGTCAACGCGAAACAAGGCGGCACGTACCTCTGCATGGAGGGTCCAGCGTTTTCCACGAAGGCCGAATCGAACGTGTACCGCGGTTGGGGCATGGACGTGATCGGCATGACCAATCTGCAGGAAGCCAAGCTCGCGCGCGAGGCGGAGATCTGTTACGTGAGCGTCGCGATGGTGACGGATTACGATTGCTGGCATCCCGAACACGATGCGGTCACGGTCAACGACATCATCGCCAACCTGGTGAAGAATGCCGAGAACGCGTGCAAGGTGGTGGCGGAGGCGGTCGCCGCGACGCCGCATGGGCGCGGGTGTAAGTGCGGCTCGGCGCTGGCGCATGCGATCCTCACCGACCGCGCGGCAGTGCCCGAGGCGACCAAACAGAAGCTGGGGATTCTGATTGCCAAGTACTTCGTGTGAGGAGTTGGCGCGCGAAGTTCTCGAGCAGTGTATTGCGGGAGCGCCGCCTGGGCGGTTGCCGCACGCGCTGATCGAAGAGCCGTGTACGCGTGCGCTGTTCGGCGTCCTCGTGGAGGGACTCTCGGATCGTTTCGAACCGGCGCTTGCGGAGTGTTACGCGCGCCTGTTTTCCAGCGTGTTTCCGGGCGCTGACCTCGCATGGTACGGACGCGTGCGCGTGCCGCGCATGGTGGCGGGCGATCCGCCGCGCGCGATCGTCCTCTCGCGAGTGACGCTCGGCGCGGATGTCGCGGTGACCAGCGTATTGATGGCTGCCGCGAAGCGGCGCTTTCCCGGCGCGCAAATCGTGTTCGCCGGACCTCGGAAGAACTTCGAAGTTTTTGGGGCGGATCCACGGCTGACCCACGCACCCATCGAGTATCGCCGCGGCAGTCTGCGCGAACGCCTGTCTGCGTGGGACGAGGTGAAGGCGCTGGCCGGCGACGATTGCGTAATCATCGACGCCGATTCGCGTCTCACACAACTTGGTCTGCTGCCGGTGGGCGACGAGGCACGCTATCACCTGTTCGACAGCCGCGCGTATGGCGGGGAGAGCGAAACGTCACTGCCCGAACTCGCCGCGCGGTGGGCAGAAGAGACGTTCGGCGTCGTGGGCGCGAAGCCCTACGTAGCACCCGTCGGCGAGAGCATGCGGTTGCCGGGTTCGTATATCGCGATCAGCCTGGGTGTCGGCGAGAACCCGGCGAAGCGTATCGCGGACCCTTTCGAGGAGGAGCTACTCCGCATGCTCGCGGCGCACGGACCACTTGTGATCGATAAAGGTGCGGGAGGCGAGGAAGCGGCCAGGGTGGAGCGCGCCGCCCCGGGCAACGCGACATTCTGGAACGGCTCGTTCGCCGGCTTCGCGAAGATCATCGAGGGCAGCAGCCTCTACGTGGGCTACGACTCAGCGGGCCAGCACGTCGCGGCCGCATGCGGAGTTCCGCTGATCAGCGTTTTCGCGGGCTCGGCTTCACCGCGCATGTTCGCTCGCTGGCGTCCCAAAGGCAATGTGATTCGCGTCGAGAATCCCGACCCCGCCGGTGTTCTCGCGGAGGTGCGCGCCGCGCTGCTCGATTTAAAATAAAAGTTGGCAGACCTCGAACAGGCTCGTGAATGGGTGACGCAGTCCACGCGCGTCGCCGTGCTGACCGGCGCCGGCATCTCCGCCGAGAGCGGCATCCCCACTTTCCGCGGCGTGGACGGACTCTGGAACAACTTCAAGCCCGAGGATCTGGCGACGCCCGAAGCGTTCCTGAAAGATCCGCGGCTGGTCTGGGAGTGGTACAACTGGCGGCGCGAACTGATCGCCAAGGCACTGCCCAACGCTGCCCACAAAGCGCTCGTCAAGCTGGAAGTGAAGAAGCGCGAGTACACGCTGATCACGCAGAACGTCGATGGCCTGCACGATCGCGCGGGCAGCGGACGACAGCTCAAGTTGCACGGCGATATCTGGCGTATGCGCTGCACAGAGTGCGGTGCGAACTGGCCCGATCGTCGCGCGCCGCTGCCAAAGCTGCCGCCCCATTGCGCGTGCGGAGGACTGGCGCGTCCCGGCGTCGTCTGGTTCGGCGAATCGCTGCCGGACGGCATGATGAAAGAGGCCGAGCACGCCGCCGCTTCCGCCGAGGTCCTGCTGGTGATCGGCACGTCGGCGATGGTCTATCCGGCGGCGAGCCTCGTGCCTTACGCCAAACAGGGCGGCGCGAAGGTGATCGAGATCAATACCGACGACACACCGTTCACCAATATGGTGGATTGCGCGCTACGCGGTCCCGCGGGCGAACTCGTGCCGGCGCTGGTGTGACGGGACGCGCCAATTAGAGGCGCTCGCGTGACTCGCGGTTTGGCGAGCGGTGGTCGCCACAGACGGCCAACGCTCCGTTGACGAACACACTCCAAACAGAGCCGCGACCGTAAGGGAGCGGTGGTCCTGTTCGGCGACCACCGCTCCCTCACGGTCGCGGCTCGGATTGAGGGCTCGTGCGTTACTTCGTGGAGGGCTCGAGCGCGAGGCCGACTACCTCTTCCATCGTCTTCACGTAGTGAAGCTGGATGTCGTTGATCTGCTCGCTCTTCAGATCTTCCGCCACATTGACTTCATTTTCGTGAGGCAGAATGACTTCGCGAACGCCGCTGCGCTTGGCGGCGAGCACCTTTTCCTTGATACCCCCGATCGGCAGTACCTGACCGGTAAGAGTAATCTCACCCGTCATCGCGAGATTGCGGCGCACGCGGCGGTCGGTGAGCATGGAGAGCAGCGCGGTCGCCATCGTGATCCCGGCGCTCGGACCATCCTTCGGGATTGCGCCGGCGGGGACGTGGATGTGAATGTCGCTGGTCTTGAACAGGTCGGGATCGATGCCGTATTTCGTGGCGTTGGCACGCACCCACGTCAGCGCCGCCTGCACGGATTCCTGCATCACCGGGCCGAGTTGGCCGGTCATGATCAGGCCCTTGTTGCCTCCCGGCATGCGGCCGGCTTCGATGAACAACACGTCGCCGCCCACCGGCGTCCACGCGAGACCGACTGCGACGCCCGGCCGGCTGGTGCGGTCGGCAACCTCCGTATCGGTGCGATAGCGCGGCGGCCCGAGGTCTTTCTCCACCAATTCAGGCGTGACCAGCATTTTCTCGCGCGTGCCCTCCGCGATGCGGCGCGCCTGCTTCCGGCAGATCGTGCCGATTTGGCGTTCGAGGCTGCGCACGCCGGCTTCGCGCGTGTAGCGGCGAACGATGTAGCGCACCGCATCGTCGGTGAATTCGATGTCCTGCGCAGGCTCGAGTCCGTTCTCCGCGGTCTGGCGCGGAATCAGATAGCGGAAGGCGATGATGACCTTCTCCTGCTCCGTGTAGCCTTCGAGCGGAATAATTTCCATGCGATCGCGCAGGGCGTCCGGAATCGGATCGAGCACGTTCGCGGTGGTGATGAAGAGGACCTTCGAAAGATCGAACGGGACGTCGAGATAGTTGTCGCGGAAGCTGGAGTTCTGCTCGGGATCGAGCACTTCGAGCAGCGCGCTGGCCGGATCGCCGCGGAAATCGCGGCCCAGCTTGTCGACCTCGTCGAGCATGAAGACCGGATCGTTCGTGCCGGCGCGGCGCAGTGCCTGGATAATCTGTCCGGGAAGCGCGCCGATGTACGTTCGGCGATGGCCGCGGATCTCGGCCTCATCGTGCATGCCGCCCATCGAGATGCGCGCGAACTTGCGCCCGAGGGCGCGCGCGATCGAGCGGCCGAGAGACGTCTTCCCAACACCGGGCGCGCCGACGAAGCAGAGGATCGGCCCCTTCAGGACGGGGCGGAGTTGCAGCACCGCCAGATAATCCAAAATGCGATCCTTGACCTTTTCCAGATCGTAGTGGTCTTCGTCCAGGATCTCGGCGGCTCGCTTCACGTCGACCTGTGAACCTGAGGAGACGTTCCAGGGGAGATTCGCCATCCACTCCAGATAGGTGCGCGTAATCCCGTACTCGGGCGAAGCGGGCGACATCCGTGCGAGGCGATTGAGCTCGCGGAGAGCTTCGATCTTCACCTCTTCCTTCATCCCTGCGCTTTCCAGTTTCTTGCGCAGTTCCTCGACGTCGCGCGACGCGTCGTCTCCTTCGCCGAGTTCCTTCTGGATCGCCTTCAACTGCTCACGCAGGTAAAACTCGCGCTGGTTCGCGGAGAGTTGCCCCTGCACCTGGTCCTGAATGCGGGAACGTAGTTCGATCAGCTCGAGTTCGCGAGTCAGATGACGGTGAATCTCACTGAGGCGCGCCATGCCATCGATCTCTTCGAGCAGCTTCTGGCGCTCGGCATGGCTTAACGTCGGCAGCGTGCCGGCGATGTAGTCGGCAAGGCGGCCGGGCTCGGTGATGTTGGCGGCGTTGATGCCGAGCTCGTCGGAGAGATTCGGCGAGGCGCTCACGAT
>JAOAPT010001030.1 GCA_025463045.1 Candidatus Solibacter sp. | reverse complement strand
TTCTTTTCGCCGAGCAGCTTGATCTGTACGAGGTCGGTAATCACTAGAGGCGCTTCGCCACAAGCAGGGTGATGTCATCCGCCTGCGGCGCTCCGGCGGCGAATTCGGTCACCGCCTGAATCACGGCCTGCACGATCTGCGTCGCCGGTTCATGGCGATGGGCCTTCAGGACCTCCATCAGGCGTTCTTCGTCGAACTCGTCGTAGGCGGAATTATTGGCCTCTGTGACGCCATCGCTGTAGATCGCGATCATATCTCCCCGGTCGAGTTGGGCGTGCATTTCGCTATACGGCGCGATCGACAGGATCCCGAGCACCGGTCCGCCGCCTTCCAGCATCTCCGCATCGCCGTTGGCGCGCACCAGGATCGGCGGATTGTGCCCCGCATTGGCATACGCCAGTTCCCCGGTGGCGGCATTCAGCACCGAGAAGAAGAACGTGATGAAGCGGTTGCTCGGGCACTTCGCACACGTGGCTTTGTTGATCCGCGTCATGAACTGGGCGAGATTACCCGGATCTTCGGCGAGCACCTGGACGCGGGCGTGTAGGGCCATCATCATGAGAGACGCGGGCATGCCCTTTCCGGATACATCGCCGAGCGCGAGCGCGACACGGCCGTCGGGATACTTGAAAAAATCGTAGTAGTCGCCGCCCACCGTGCGGCACGCCATGTTGAAACCGGCGAGATCTGCGCCCTCGACATCGGGAGCCTTATCGGGGAGCATGCCGCTTTGAATCTCGCCCGCCTGCGAAAGGTCGCGCGCCATAATGCGTTCCGCCTGTTCGACTTCCGCGAGACGCGCGTTCTCGATGCGGACGGCCGCGATATTCGCCATCACGGTGAGCAGGTTCAGATCGTCCTTGGTGAATTCCCGGAGAATGAAAGGCGAATCGAGGTAGATCAGGCCGATGATGCGGTCCTTGGTCTGCAGCGGCGCCGCCATCATGGTGTGGACCTTCTGTTCCACGATGCTCATCCGGCCTTTGAACGCGTCGTCGAGCTGCGCATCGCGCACCAGGATCGAGGACCGCTCGTTCAGCACCTTGTCGCGAACCGCGGTGGAGATCCGGAAGCCGTCGCCTTTGTGGGCTCGCGGAATCAACTGATCGCCTTCGAGGATCATGAGCACGCCGCGCTGCGCGTTGACCGCCTGGATGGAGAGATCGAGGATGACGGGGAAGAGTTCGTTGAGCGGGCGATTCTCGCTAAGCTCCTGGCCGGCGCGAATCAGCGCCTGCATCGGGGCGGAGGACTTCGGGCCGCCGCGCTCCATCGACATCGTCTGGTTAGAGAGCGCGCCCTCCAGGCTGGTGACGACGGTCGAAGTCGTGGGCGAACTGGTTTCCCCCTCGAAGACGACGACGCCCGCGGCCGGGTCGGCAGCGCCAGGGGAATACACGATCACGAGATGGCCGGCAGTCACGCGGTCGCCGGGCTTGAGGATCAGGCGCGCCTTAAGCGGAATGTTGTTGACGAAGGTGCCGTTCTTACTGCCAAGATCCTGTACCGTCCAGTCCTCGCCCTCGGGTTCGAACGCGAAGTGCTGGCGCGACAGGCCGGCATCTTCGGGGAAGCAGAGTTCCGCGGCGCTGGAGCGCCCGATCGAGAGGCGGCTGCCGGTGAGGGGCACGGTTTTCATCTGCCCATCCGGACACTGGACGAGGAGTTCACGAGACATGAGCGGTCCTTGAAAGAAGGTGAGTCCCCATTATACGGCCTGTTGCCGCAATTGAGGATAGCTTCAGCCGGTCCGTCGACGCACTCGACCACCGGGTGGGCGCGGCCTTCGGTTCAGTGATATCGTAGGGCGATGAAGACCACGCTGGGGATTTCGACTCTTCTTTTCGCCTCGTTGGCGATTGCCGCCGATGTGCCGCCGCCGGAGGTCCAGATCGCGGGCGCCGTGCTCGCCGCGCCCGCGGAATTGCGCGAGGGCGCGGCGGTCATCGGGTATAACCCGCATGGCGCGCAGGTGAAAATCCGCGAAGGCAAGAACGAGATGATCTGCCTGGCGAGCGATCCCGCCAAGACGGCGTTCAACGTCGCGTGCTATCACAAGGACCTCGAGCCCTTTATGGCGCGGGGCAGGGAACTCACCGCGCAGAAACTCACCGGAGCGAAGCGCACCGAAACGCGCTTCAAGGAGATCGAGGAAGGCAAGCTCGCCATGCCCCGCGAGCCGCGCACGCTCTACGTGCTCACCGGGACGAGTTTCGACCCGGCGACCGGCAAGGTCGAGGGCTCGTATCTGCGGTGGGTGATCTACGTCCCGTTCGCCACTCCCCAATCCACCGGCCTCTCGACGAAGGCGAGCGACGGAGCGCCTTGGCTGATGTCCCCGGGCACGGCAGGCGCGCACATCATGATCAATCCGCCGAAGCCGAAAATGTAATTACGAGCGCTCTTTCAATCTGTCGAGAAAATGGAACAGCGCGACGCCGATCACCGCGTTGAGCACTGCCTGCACGAGAGTGCCCGGCCAATCGAAGGGGCCGAGCTTCGCCAGCAGCGCATGGGACATTACCCAGAAGAAGAACTGATGGAAGACGTAGAAGAAGAATGCGAGCAGCAGGCGGATGAACGCGTGCTCCACGTCGAGCCGCACGCCCACCGATGCCGCGAAGTAGCCGACCAGCGTCTTCACGATCCCGAACATACCCAGCGGACTGTCGGATAGCGAATCCTGCGCCAGTCCCACCAGCGCGCCGATCGTCAGCCCGCTGATCTGGTTGCGCTGCATGATCGAAAAGTAAACGACGACCAGCAGCGGCATCTCCACGAAGCGGAGAAACTGAAAGAACATCGGCACGTAGACCTGGAACAGGATGGCGACCAGCGGCACCACCACGTAGACCCAGGCATGGAAACGGGAAACCTGCCCCTCGCGCTGATTGCTGAGGAGTATGCGGTCACCGGAATAACTCATCAGCGGAGTTGGCCTCCCGGCGGTACGCCAGCAGCCTGGTTGGTACGCCGTAACGCGTCGGCGCCGCTTGCGCCTCGGCCAGGCTGGGCGGGGGCGGGCGCGGGAGCTCTCACCGCGGGTGGAGTCGCAGGCGGGGCGCCGGCGGGCGGTTGTCCTAAGGGTGGCTGCTTGGCTGGCGATTGCTTGGCCGGCGACTGTCCGGCGGGCTGTTGCGCTGGGGGAGCAGGCTGTTGTCCGACCGGCGCCTGGCCGCGACCGCCGAGCTTGGTGAAGTCGATTGGCTTCGTTCCCGGCGGATTGTCCCCGTACGTGTGCTTCTGCTCTTCGCCGAGCTG
>JAOAPT010001022.1 GCA_025463045.1 Candidatus Solibacter sp. | reverse complement strand
CGCGGTCATGTTCCTCAAGAGTCCGGATGATTTCAACCTGCAGAATCCGCTGGTCTTCAACCCGGCCGCCTTCCTCGATCCGGCGACGACTTCGAAATTCGCCTACTCCTTCCTTTCGTCGCTCGATCTCTTTCGCATCTGGACGATGGTCCTGATCGCGATCGGACTCAAGACCGCGGGAGGCAGGCAACTCTCGATGGCCGGGGCGATGACGGCCGTCTTCCTGCCCTGGCTGATCTGGACATTGTGCGCGGCCTCGCTCGCCGGCATGTTCTCGTAAATGAAAACGCTCGCCCTTCTTTTATTCGGCGCGGCTCTTTGGGGACAGACCGACCCGTCGCTCGCCCCCGTCGTGGAGACGCCCGGTCTGCCGCGCGTTCTGCTCATCGGCGATTCGATTTCGATGGGCTATACGCTCCCCGTGCGGGCGCTGCTCGCCGGCAAGGCCAACGTCCTCCGCGTGATGGATAACGCCGGAGAAACCGGCCGCGGCCTGAAGAACCTCGATACCTGGCTCGGCGATAAGAAATGGGACGTCATCCACTTCAACTTCGGTCTCCACGACCTGAAGTATCTCGATGAGGCGGGGAAGTACGTCACCCCCGATAAGGGCAAACAGGTCACGCTGCTCCCTCAGTACGAAATGAATCTGCGCCAGCTTGTGGAGCGCCTCAAGAAGACCGGCGCGACGCTCATCTGGGCATCGACGACGCCTGTCCCCGATGCGAGCTCCGGCCGGGTGAAAGACGATGAACTCGCGTACAACGAAGTTGCGCTCAAAGTGATGAAGGATGCCGGAGTCGACGTCGACGACCTCCACGGCGTTGCCACGGAAACGCAGCTCCCGCACAACGTCCACTTCACGAAAGAAGGCTATCAGGCGTTGGCGCGCTCTGTCGCGAGTTCAATCGAACGCGCCCTCGCGAAGCGCTAAATCACCCCCGCAGCTTCTCGAGTTTTGCCATGATCTCAGGTTGCTCTTTAACCTCGGCGAGTCGCGATATACTGCCAGTCCAACGCACCGCGTGGCGGATCACGATAGTTTCCCGCATCGAGGACATCGCGAGGCCGGAACGCGAGGAGTTTAAGGATGATTAAGTCCTCGGCGCAAGGGGCGCAATGCCAATCCTTCCTCAAATTCGAACATAGTGGCCCGTTGCACCCGAACGGGCACAATAGCGTGACGCCAACGTCACGCGTGAATCGCGGTTCGCCCCAACGCAAAACCGCGAGGCCCCCAATGAAGCAGAATCGCCAGCCACGCGCGCGAAGCACAGTCTGAAGATCGCGCGCTGCTTCGAGTAAGTGCGCTCATTCTCCGCGGCGGATCTCATGGATTCGCGCGAACCACAACTGCTGCTCAACCAGGCCCGACGTTTGCGAAGTCGGCGGTAAGGCGGGCTGCCGGCTTCCGAAGATCTGGCGGATTGCGTCTCGAGTGTCGACGGATTCAATTTCCGTGCGGCGCAGGAATTCGAGTTCTTCGCCCGCACGCCGCCACGTCTCCACCCACCGCCGGCAAAGCGGATCATCCGAACTTGCTGGTGGCCGCATTGCTTTTCATCATAACAAGGGTGAGGATTGGCGCTCTGCCGTTCTAGTGCCCGATCGGAATAATCACGCCGGTCTGCGAGGACACTCCGTTCACCTTCACCAGCAGTTGGTAATCGCCGTCAGCAATCGGCGGGATCTGAATGTTGATCTGGAATTCGCCCACTGCCACCAGCGCCGTGCCCAGCACCGGGACGTTCGTCGTCCCCAACGTCGCCGTTACCGGACTGCTGAAGCTGATCGCCGACGCGATGATGTTGCCGGCCGGCGAACTTCCGAGCCCCGTGGCGTAAAGCTGGATGATGTCTCCTGCCTTCGCCTTGAGCGCCGCACCATACAGCGCGGGGTCGCCGACGTCGTGTACGTCCCGTTGTAGAGCGCTGCGGGATACGTCTTCCCGCCGAGAGAATATGTGAACAGGCCGGGCGCCGTCGCTACCGCATTCGCCGCCGCCATATTGCTTGCGACGCCGTTGTGGGTCACCACCACGCCGACATTCCCGCTGATCCCGGCCGGAGCCTGCACGTTGATTTGCGTCGGACTCACGTAATAGACCGGTGAGTCGAGCCCGTTGATCTTCACCGACGTGCCGCTCAGATTCGTCGGCAGCACCGCGCCCGATTTGAAATCGGAGTCCGCCCAAATTCGCGAGGTGTCCGCGAGATTGACGCCCGTGATCGTCACCCACGATCCGGCAACGATTCCCGATTGGAACGTCGCTCCGTTCACCACGCTGGTGATCGAAGGCGCGTTGCTCTGCCCGGCCGGCGGTTCGCGATAGAGATAGATTCCCGCGGGCGACGCCTGAGTGTCCCACCACAGGAACAGCAGCTTGTCGTTGCCGCCGTACGCCATCGCGATCGCGCCTGGATAGCCCTGGAAGTTCCCTGCCGTCGCCGCGTTCGGCAGTCCGCAGGTCTTCCATGTTGCGAGGTCCGTGGAGAGCGCGAGCTTCGGTCCGGAGCACGCCGCCTGGCCGTTGCCGCCGTTCTGACCGAAGCCCGCGGCGCCGTGATCCTGCGAGTCCACCGCGAGGTCGAACGGGTAATCGGTCGATGAACCCAAGTCCGGCGGGATCACGATCACGTTGCCCCACGTCGCGCCGCCGTTGTCCGACTTGATGAAGTGGACTCCGATTCCGAAGGCAACGTCGCTCCGCTGCACCCACGTCAGAATTCGCGGATTCAAGTAGCGATACACCATTCTGACCGAGAGCCCATCCCTCAGCTGACCCAGGCTGTCAATAACCTTGGTTGGCGCGCCGGATCCCGCAGGCCGCCTGTAGAGGAGGTCGCGGTTGTAGCCGCTCGCGCTATCGTCGGTCCAGTACGGGATTCCCGGATTGCCCGCAGTGTCGAGCGCCATTGCAATCGTGACCGAACCGTCAGCG
>JAOAPT010001011.1 GCA_025463045.1 Candidatus Solibacter sp. | reverse complement strand
CTGCTCCTATAATCACTGAAGAACTCAAAACAGACATCCGAAAACTGTCACCCATGTTCTCGGATAAAACTGTTACCTATGTTCCCGGCCGGTCAGATTGAGGCTCGGCAATAAGAGATGGGTTTATTCGACAGCCGGACTTCGAGGTGGCGGTAGCTCTGGGGGCTCGTCGATGGAAATATTATTTCGACTCGGGACGGATCGCGTAGTATCCCTTGCGAGCTTGCGCCTTCAGATCTTTGTTCGCCAGCCGGACTTCCAGGTGGCGGTAGCTGCCGTCCTTCACATCGTTGGTCGGCGTGTACCCGATCGAGTACTGGCTGCGCATTTCGTCCTGCAATTCCTTGAAGACCTGATCGAGCGTGTGCTTGCGGTCGACTTTGTAGACGTGGCCGCCGGTTTCATCGCTCATCTTGCGCAACTCGCCTTCGCCGCCGCCTCCGCCGATATTAAACGGGCCGTAGGCGCGAGGGTCGGAATAATCGATGCTGTAGATCACGCAATCGGATTTCTGCGCCGCCTCGATCGCCTGATTGCGCGTCATCCGGCTACCCTGGTCGACGCCGTCGGTGATCAGCACGATCACTTTTCGTCCCACTTCGCCCTTCAGCTTCTCGTTGGCCGCCAGGTATACCGCGTCATAGAGCACCGTTCCACGCGGTCCGCCCATGGTGGGCACGGGGCCGGGATGGATGCCGCTCACTCCGGAGGATGGACGCAATTGCCCCAAGCCATCCGTCAACAACCGGGGCGAACCGGTGTAATCCTGCAGTAGCTCGGTCTCCTCGCCGAAACTGATGAGGAAGGCGAGATCCTTCTTGCGCAGCACTTCGCGGAAGAACTGCGAGGCGGCGCTGCGTTCGATGTCGATGAGATTGCGCTGGCTGCCGCTCACGTCGACCAGCAAACCGATGGTGAGCGGAAGGTCCGTTTCCTTCACGAAGTACTTGATCGGCTGGGGCTTACCATCTTCCAGAATGGTGAAATCCTCTTTCTGGAGGGTGGGGACTAGCGCGCCCCGCTTGTCGCGTACGCTGGTCAGAATGCTGACCACGTCGACATCGACTTTGATGGAGGGCAACTGATCCTGCGCAAGCAGCACGGAGCCAAGGGTGAGAACGGTAAGTATACGCATCCCGGTACAATAGGCTTGACGTAGCTCCAACGACGATTGTTTCACATGAAACACGCGGTTCAACACCTCCGAAAAAGCGATCCCGTACTCTCGGCTATTATCGAACGGGTTGGCGCCTATGGTATCCAATTTCGCGACCCGGGATTCGACACGCTGGTGCGCTCGATCGTCTACCAGCAGTTGAGCGGTAAAGTCGCCAAAGTGATTCTCGACCGGTTGATCGCGGCGGTCGGCGGCGACATGACACCGGAGAAGATTCTGGCGCTCCGTCCCGCGCGCATGCGGAAGTTGGGGCTCTCTACACAGAAAACCGCGTATATCCGCGATTTGGCGCGCCACACCCGCGATGGAAAGCTGGTCTTCGCGGAGCTTTCGGCGCTTTCCGACCTCGAAGTGATCGAGCGGCTGACCCAGGTGAAGGGGATCGGAGTCTGGACCGCGCAGATGTTCCTGATGTTCGCCCTCCGACGGCACGACATCCTGCCGACCGGCGATTTGGGCGTGCGGAACGCGATCAAGAAAGCCTACAACCTGGCCGAGTTGCCGAGTCCCGCGGAAATGGAGGAGTTGGCTAAGGCTTGGCGGCCGTGGTGTTCGGTGGCCAGTTGGTATCTTTGGCGGAGCCTGGAAGGGCTCGCCAATCTGTAATTAATTTTGGACAGAATGTTGCAATCCACCACTCTCCGTTTATAATTAAATCAGATATTGAGATCTGGATCTTCCTGGTCCGGGTTAGGAGAACATGATGCGAGCTTTGAAATTGGTTATCCCGTCGGTCCTTTTAATGGCTGGATTCCTGGTCTGCACGACGGCAAGCTATGGCACTCCCGAGTACTCCAAGAAGGAAAAGAAGGGCTGCACCTTCTGCCACGGCAAGATCGAGGGCAAAGAGGCCATGCCGAATAATTTGACGGACGCGGGCAAATATTACAAGGAACACAGCCACTCGCTGGAAGGCTACGTTCCCAAAAAGTAATCCGGACAGGTGGGCGAGGGCAGGCGGCCGGGGATGGCCGTCTGCCGCCCAGCTACGCCGTAATCTGTCTCCTCCACTTCGCGAGTTCGGCGGAGTGAGAAGTCTTAACCGTAAGAAACTGCTGGTTGTCGTACTGATTCACCCGTTCCATCGGGTCCACCCTGTCGTCGTATAACTCTCCCGGACCTTTCCCGTCATTCCGCAGCACCACTTTATAACGATCGCTGCGCGCCATCGCGGCGTCCTGATATTGCGCGAAGACGGTGGTGCGCCAAGGCTGTTTCTTGGGCAGAGGTTTGCCGGTGACCAGCGGCAGATAGCTGCGGCCGCAGAGGTTGGCGGCGGGGAGTTGCGCGGGCGTGATGTCGCAGATCGTGGGGACCAAATCGTAGGCGCTGACCACCTCGGGGCGGGTGGCCAGCGGCGGAACGCGGCCGGACCAACTCCAGATCATCGGCGTGCAGACCACTTCCTCGTAGAAATTGATGGGTTCGGTCGCATCCCCCGACGCCCACGCACCATGCCGGCCGAAGAGCGAACCGCAGGGCGATGTGAACATGATCAGTGTTTCCGAGAGCAGCTTTTTCTGAACCAGTCTTGCGACCAGGCTGCCGACCTCGGCATCGAGCGACGCGGTGGCCGCCGCGGTCTTCCGCAGATTGTCGAGCAGCGGCCGGCCGAGCATTTCCTTGCCGCGTGCCGCGTTCTTCGCCGGCGTCTCCTGCACGAAGGTGTCGAGCTTAGCCTGCGCGTAATCGCCGGCGCTCGCCGGCAGGTTGGCGAACGGAGCGAAGTTGGCGATCAGGAAGAAGGGTTTGCCGGAGCTTTGCCCGTCGAGAAACTGCAGCGCCGCCGCGCCGCCGCTCGTATTGCCACACGCGTAGCCGATTCCACCGAGCAGCTTTTCTAGAGTCGCATCGCCCCCCTTGAGCTGCGACGGAGCGCGTCCGGTGAGCAGCACGGCGCGCGCCGGATCGCCGAGCGGAGAGGCAGAGTAGTGATTCAGGAAGCGGGTGCCTGTCTGAGCCAATAAGTCGATATTCTTCGTACGAACCTGGGCGTTGCCATAGCAGCTCAGCAGCCACGAAGGCAGCGCGTCCACCAGAATCAGCAGAATATTAGGCTGCTCGCCGACGGGTTTCGTGGCGGCGAGCGCCGGCAGTGCAAGGCTGCCGAGGAAAAATTGGCGGCGGGTAGAGTTCATGGACGAACTCTTAGTTTAGGACAATTGTGGCGGAATGTGGTTGCGGGCGGCGGCGAGCAAACCCGCCTGCGCTCCAGTTGATATAGTTGGGGTGGACGATGAACCTTCCGAATGCGCTGACCATTCTCCGGATCTTCTTCGTGCCGCTACTGGTGGCGGCGCTGGTCCAGGAGGGTGTCGGCTTTCAGATCGGCTCCGTGAAGGTCACCAACGAATGGCTCTCACTCGCTATCTTTCTGGTGGCCGCCGCGACCGATCTTCTCGACGGATATCTAGCGCGCCGCTGGAAACAGGTAACGACGATCGGCACGCTGCTCGATCCGATCGCCGATAAGCTGCTGGTTTCCGCAGCGCTGATTTCGCTGGTGCAAGTGCGCGCGCTGCCGGGTTGGATGGCGGTGTTGATCATCGGGCGCGAGTTCGCCGTCTCCGGACTGCGCAGCATCGCGGCGACGGAAGGCTACACGATCAAGGCCAGCGACTTGGGCAAAACGAAAATGTTCTGCCAGGTGGTGGCGATCTCGGTGATGATGTTGGCGGTGCGGCATCCGGAACTGCATACACCGGGACTCGTGCTGATGTGGGGCGTGGTGTTCTTCGCGATGGCCTCGGCGATCAGTTACTTCGGCAAATTCTGGCACAAGATCGACGAGGGCGTGAAGAATCGCCGCCGCCACGAATTGCTGGTATTGGAACGCAAACGGCAGCGGGCGCTACGACGTCAGAGACGGTCTAACGGGTCGAGCGGCACCGCAGGCGGTTTGGCGGGAACGATCTGGAAACCGCCGGAGGTGAGTTGAACGGTTCGCGTCTGGCCCTTCGGTCCGACCGCGCCGATGGTTTTCCCGTTGAGTGAAATCGCGACGCCGCCCGCGTTGCCGAGGCGCAGCACCACGTCCTTCATTCCGTCCACCATGCGGCTGTCGCCCGCGTTCAGTGTGGCGGAGAAGTTGTACTTGCCGTCGGCGCGCGCCAGCACCCAGACTGGTTCCCCGGCCGTGATCTGGACGTGAACGGTGGTGTCGGGATTCGGCGTCGCGGGCGTGGGCGCAGCAGGTGTCTGTTCGGCGGGCTTGCTCTCGGTAACTACGTTCTCGGCCGGTTTGGATTGCCCGGGTTGCTCGTTCACGGGAGTGGGCGACGGTGTGGCTTCAGTGGGCGCAGGCACTGCCGGGGGCGCCGATTGCACCGGGGTTGGCACGGGAGCGGCCGCGGTCTGCACAGGCGTGGGGGCTGTGGTCGCCACAGTGGACTTCGGACGCTGCAGCCATGCATACACCGCCGAACATACGAGCATCACCACCACCACCATCGCGGCCGCGGACAGCGAACCGCTCCAGCGGAAGCCGCGATCGCCGATCGTTTCCCACTCTTCGACTTTGGGTACCGAGATCGGCGAAACGGACGCGGGTTTGGGTTTATCGGCGAGCAGAGAAACATCGGGCGGTGGCGCGATCAGTCCCTGCAATTGCCCAGCGAGATCTTCCTCATCGAGTCCGAGGAGGCGCGCATATTGCCTCACGAAGCTCTTGGCAAAAACGCCGCCCGGGAGTTTGTCGTATTGATCGTGCTCGATGGCGTCCAGGAATCGCGCAGAAATCTTCAACTCGTGCGAGATCTGCTCAAGGTCGAGATTCCGCTTCAATCGTTCGCGGCGCAGCGTCTCGCCAACCTGTGTCATATATGGAAGTTCCGCAGGCCCTCTAACTCCATAATATAACAGGGAATATCGGAACGACCGTAGCAACTGTTAGCATAAACAGTTGATCAGCGTCGTGGTTGTGAACTGGAACCGAAAAGAACTGTTGCGCGCCTGCCTCGCGTCGCTCCAGCGGCAGCGGGATGTGAGCTTCGAAACAATTGTGGTGGACAACGGCTCGAACGACGGATCGGCGGAGATGGCGGAGCGCGAGTTCGGCGCGGTGGTGATCCGGAATCATGACAATCGCGGCTTCTGCGCGGCGAACAATCAGGGGATCGCGGCGGCGAAGGGCGAACTCATCGCGCTGTTGAATAACGATGCGGAAGCCGAGCCGGAGTGGCTCGCGGCGCTTGCGAGCGCCTGCGGATCGCGGCCCGAAATCGGGATGGTCGCGAGCAAAGTGCTGGTTTGGGAAGATCCGGCGCGCATCGATAAGGTGGGGCATCTCATTTTTCCGGACGGACAGAATCGCGGGCGCGGCAGCGGTGCCCTGGACAAGGGTCAATACGATCGCGAAGAAGAAGTGCTTTGGCCCGATGGGTGCGCAGCGATGTACCGGAAGCGAATGCTGGACGAGATCGGCGGCTTCGATGAGGACTTCTTCGCGTACGGCGACGATGCCGAACTCGGGTTGCGCGCGCGCATCGCGGGATGGCAGTGCGTCTATACGCCGCGCGCGGTAGTGCGCCATCATCGCGGGTCGACGCTCGGCAAGGGGTCGGGCGGGCGTTTGAAATTGATCGAACGCAATCGCGTGCTGCTGGCGGTGAAGTTGTTTCCGTGGAGTCTGCTGGTTCTCAATCCGTTTTATTATGTGCTGCGGCTGGCGGGCGGAATGTTGATGGCGCAGAGCGGGGCGGGGGACACGGCGCACTTCCCGGGAATCGGCGGGAAACTGCGGATCGCGGGCGCGCTGCTGGCTGGCGATCTGGATGCGCTGCGGCTGACGCCGCGTATGCTGAGGAAGAGGTCGGCGGTGCGGCGCGCGCTTTCGGCGGCGGAGGTCCGGCGTCTGTTGCTGACGCACCGGCTGAGTCTGAGGGAAGTGGCATGAGTGCGTGCCTGGTGTGCGGCAGCGCGGGGTTTACTCCGGTGTTCCGCGGCTCGGACCGGCTGTATCACACGACGACGAAAGAGTTCAATGTGGTGCGCTGCGGGGAGTGCGGACTGCTGCGGTTGGATCCGCTGCCGCCGCCCGAGGAACTCGGGCGCTACTATCCGGAGAATTATTGGTTCGCGCCGGATGAGAGCGCCGCGAGCCGGTTGG
Organism: Candidatus Solibacter sp.; assembly: GCA_025463045.1. Classification (GTDB taxonomy): domain Bacteria; phylum Acidobacteriota; class Terriglobia; order Bryobacterales; family Bryobacteraceae; genus Solibacter. The sequence continues at coordinate 1,031 of JAOAPT010001011.1, read as the reverse complement.
AAGAGGCGTACCGGCGGCTGGTGTTGCGCGATCACGTGCAGTTTGTCTCTCAGGCGCTTCGCAGCTCGACGGCGCGTGGTCCGCTGCTCGACGTGGGCTGCGGCGGCGGGCTGTTTCTCGGGATGATGCGGGAGCGCGGATTCCACGTGGTCGGGCTGGATAATTCCGCGCAGGCGGCGGGGATCGCCTGGCGGCGGCAGCAGGTGCCCGCCGTGGTCGCCGATACGGAACTCGCGCCGCTGCGTGCGGGATCTTTGGCGGGGCTCACGATGTTTCACGTGATGGAGCATTTGTACGATCCGCGCTCGTACCTGCGCGCCGCTCGTGAACTGCTGGCGGCTGATGGACGGCTGATCGTACAGGTGCCGAACGCTGCGTCGTGGCAGGCGCGATTGCTCGGGCGCGCGTGGAATGGGGCGGACGTGCCGCGGCATTTGTTCGATTTCCGCGATCGCGATTTGGTGAAGATTTTGGAGGGCGAAGGGTTCGAAGTGCTGCGGCGGAAGTATTTTTCGCTGCGCGATAATCCCGCGGGACTGGCGAGCAGTCTCGCTCCGTCGCTCGACCCGATGGCGCGGCGCGTGCGTCGCATTCCGGAATCAGGCGGCGCGCGGCTGGCGAAGGATTTGACTTATTTTGCGCTGGTGGTGGCGTCGATTCCCTTCGCGGCGGCAGAAGCGGCGTGCAGCGCGGGGTCGACGGTGATGATCGAGGCGCGCCCCCGATGACGAGCATTGTGGGGCAGGCAATCTTGCCTGCAGCCGCCTTTCAGGCGACTCTCGCGGAAGGCTGGCAAGTTTGCCGCGCAAGCTCGGCAGCACCGATTGCCAATCGGTGTGCCCCACATGGGGGCATGCGGGGAATCAAGACAAGCGCCGTGCTCTTGTCAGGCGCTCGGCACTCCGTTGAAAATGACGCGCCTAAAAGCGATCGTGCATTTTCACCCCTTGTTGCGGCCCCGAACGGGGCCATGAAGAACTCCGTTGAAGAACACACTCCAATCCGAGCCGCGACCGTTAGGAAGCGGTGGT
>JAOAPT010000984.1 GCA_025463045.1 Candidatus Solibacter sp. | reverse complement strand
GCTTCAGCTCGCGGCCCTGAATGCGGCGTCCCTCTTCGACGGCGTCGGCCAGTGCGCGGAGCAGCATGTCGTCGTAGTCGGCGAACCAGCCCGCGGGACGTTCGCGCAGCAGCCGCTCGACCACGACCGGCGCGAGATTGAACTCGTAGGCGATGCCAGTCGCGGCGGACGCATTTTCGGCTATCGCGCGGCGGACATGCTGGTAGGCGAGCGTGATCAAGAACGGTGCAGCCAAATCCTTACTCATCTGCCCGTTCCAATCGCGCAGCAGGGCCACAGCGTCTTCGAGCGCCGGGTTGTGTGCATCGCGCTTCTTATACGCGCCCACGATCTGGCCGGCCAGAAAGTGGCTGAACCCCGAATAGATATCCCTTTGCACGTTGAGCATGTCCTGGGCGTGCCAGCCTTCGTGCGCCGAGAGTAGCGCGCGAATCTGCGCGTAGCGGTATGGCGGCCCGAAGTTGCCGTTCACGGTGTAAGCAAACTTCTCTGGAAATGGATTCTGGTTGGCAGTGACAATCATCCCGCCCGGCGGATTGTAGACGCTGGGCAGTTCCTCGAAGGGAATGTAGCCTTCCCATTCGAACTCGCCGGACGAACCATCCACCGGGACGTCGCCCCGATAATTGCGCCGCTTGGGAAGCGCGCCGACCGCGTGATACCCGATATTGCCATCGACATCGGCATACACGAAGTTGGAACCCGGCCCCGGCAGCCGCTTGAGCGCCGCCTGGAACTGGTCCCAGTTCTGCGCGCGATCGATATCGATGAACGGGAATTGCAGCAGACCGCGCTCGGCCGCGGTCCAGCGAAGTGCGACGCGATCTTTCCCCTCGGCGAGAAAGATGGGGCCATGCTGCGTGATCCACGTCGTCATCTCCACGTTGGGACTTCCCTTGACGCGGATGATTTCGCGCTCGACGCGCGCCTGCTGCACCTGTCCTTTGTAGAGGTACCGGCCGGTGCGTTCGTCGAGCTTCTCGAGGTACAAATCCTGCACGTCGAAATGGAGATTCGTGATGCCCCAGGCGATGCGCTGATTGTGTCCGACGATGATTCCCGGCGTGCCCGGCAGCGATACGCCCGCGGCGTTCAGTCCCGGCGCTTCCAGGTGCATCATGTACCAGATGCCGGGCAGCGAATACTCCAGGTGCATATCGTTTGAGAGCAGCGGCTTGCCGGACGCCGTGTGCCGCCCCGAAATCACCCATGCGTTCGACCCCGGAGCTTGATCCACCATTCCGCGCATCGGGTAGAGGTATTCGACCTTCGGGCGATCTCCTTGCGCGAGCAGGCCGTTCTTGACGATCTCGTCCTTCCACGTCGTGGTCAGGCTGCGATACATGTGGAGGCAGAGCAGCAGGCAATCGACCGCGCTCCACGGGCGCGGCTGGTAGCCGAGCAGTGAGAACTCCACGGGCAAATTATTCAGATGCGTGGTGATGAAGTGGTTGACCCCGCGCGTGTAGGCGGCGAAGGCGGCGCGGTCGGCATCGGGCAGCGTGATGTAGGCATCCTCGGCGATGCGGCGCATGCGCAGTTTGCGCGAATCGCGATCGGATTCGAGCAGCGAGGGGCCGAAGACCTCGGCGAGCGTTCCGCCGGCGTAGCGGCGCAGCGCGTCCATCTGAAAGAGACGATCCTGCGCGGTCACGTATCCTTGCAGAAAAAATGCGTCCTCCTGGCTGGCGGCGCGGATGTGCGGCTCGCCGTGAGCGTCGAAGGCGACTGCGGCGGGTGCGGCGAGCGGAGCGTCGACGGTGCCGGAGCGCTCCGGCAGCGGCCTCCACGCGTACCAATAAATAAGGACGAGGGCGGCGACCAGCACCACGGCGATCGCAATATTCACAAATTTTACGGCGTGTGCAACCAGGTTTCGAGGCATCTACAAGGGGTTAAGTCTCAATCATATCCCGTTACCGGGGTAAACCTGGAAGGTAAATTAGAGAACGAAACCGCTTTACGAATGCTTACGTGGGGGCTTTACGTGGGGCTTTCCCCCGTTGTACACTTGCACAAGAAAAAGGGCGCCCTCTCGGGATACTTTAGAGGACGCCCACCTACGTAACGGAGTTAGTTGGTTACCTATTCTGACGATCTACGGGCGTTTTGGTTAGAAACTCCGCTAGAATTATTTCGGAGCTTGTGACTGATTCGCCCATTCGTCTTTTGATCGTCGTTCTGCTGATCGCCGTCAACGGCTTCTTCGCGGGCGCCGAAGTCTCGCTGCTTTCCGTACGGCAATCGCGCCTCCGCCAGATGGCCGCGGAAGGCAATGCCGGAGCGCAAGCCGCTCTCAATCTTCTCTCCAATCCGGGACGCCTGCTATCGGTCACGCAGGTGGGCGTCACACTCGCGAGCCTTGGTCTTGGATGGGCGGGCGAGGACACCATCTACCAAATCCTCATCCACATGTTGCATCCGCTCACCACGCCGGTGACGGAGAAATTTCTGCACGGACTGAGCTTCGCGCTCTCCTTCCTCGTGATCAGCTATTTCCATGTCGTGTTCGGCGAGGTCGTGCCGAAGAATCTGGCGATCGCCAAGAGCGCGCAACTGGCCGCGCTCACGGCGCCCGCGCTGCTGATTTTTTATCGCGCGACGGTCGCCTTCGTCGTGGTGATCGAACGGTCGGCGGCGGCAATCACGCATGCGCTGCATCTTCAATCCGAGGGCGGGCACGGCAGCGTGCACACGTCGGAGGAACTGAAGCTGATCGTCTCCAGCAGCCGCGGCCTGGGCTACCTGCCCGAGGCGCAGGAGGACATGATCCACCGCATCCTCGATCTGAGCGCGGTCTCGGTGCGCGAAATTATGGTCCCGCGCAACGACATTGTCTCAATCTCGATCGATGCCACGCTCGACGAGGTGCTGCACACGATGAACGAGCAGCGGCACTCGCGTCTGCCGGTGTACGACAAGACTCCGGAGAAGATCGTCGGACTGCTGCATTACAAAGATCTGCTGCCGGTCTGGGAAGAGCGCCGCAACGCGATTCGCTCCAGCCGACCGAGCCAAGCCTTCCGCATCAGCCGCCTGATGCGTCCACTGCTATTCGTGCCGGAGACGAAGCAGATTTCGCAGATGCTCGACGAATTCCGCCACGGCCGCTCGCACATGGCGATGGTTGTCGACGAGTTCGGCACGATCATCGGCCTGGTGACTGTGGAGGATGTGCTCGAGCAAATTGTCGGACAAATCGAGGACGAGCACGATGAGAAGGTGGCGCGCCGCATCGAAGCCGACGAGGTGCAACTCGACGGCACCACCCGGATCCGCGATCTGGAGAGCGAATACGGCATCGAGATTCCGCCCGACGCCGGCTTCGAAACGCTCGCCGGCTTCCTGCTCTTCAAGCTCGGCGAAATTCCCGAGCCGGGCAGTACGGTGGAATACGAAGGCCGCCGCTACACCGTGCTCGAGATGGATCGCAACCGGATCGCCCGCGTAAGAATCGAAAAACTCCAACCGACGGCGGGGTAGGATGAAGGTGATCATGCTCGGGTTGGACAAAAACGCGGCACGCTACACCTGGACGGCTGCGCTCGTGCTGCTCGCCCTGTGGCTGGTCTACATCCTTCGCTCCACGGTGTTCGTCTTCACGCTGGCGCTCTTGTTCGCGTACCTGCTGTCGCCCCTCGTGAACCTGCTGGATCGCGCGCTGCCGAATCGCACCCGCACCTTGGCCCTGGCGTTGTCGTACGTGATCTTCATCGGGCTGGTTGTGCTCGTGCTGTCGCAGATCGGTATCCGGGTCGTGGACCAGGCGAAGGAACTCAGCAAGAAGTTCCCCGACATGATGGCCAGGTGGGAGCAGCCTTCTCCGCAGGTCTCCGAGAATACCAACTCGGTAAAAGCGGAGGTCATCCGGACCATCCGCAACGAACTCTACAAACGCACCAGCGATATCATGCACGTGCTTCCGGGCGTCAGCCTCAAGTTTCTGGCGGTGGCCAGCGATCTGATCTACGTGGTCATTGTCCCGGTGCTTGCTTTCTTTTTTATCAAGGATGGCGAGGTGATTCGCAGCCATCTGCTGGGCCTGGTGGATTCCGGCCCGCTGCGCTCCGTGGTCGACAGCATGATGGAGGACATCCACCTGCTGCTGGCGCACTACATGCGCGCGCTCGTACTGCTTTCGCTGTGCACCTTCACTGCGTACAGCATCTTCTTCACCATCCTCGGCATGCCGTTCGGCATCCTGCTGGCAGTGCTCGCGATGTGCCTGGAGTTTATCCCCATGATCGGACCGCTGAGCGCCGCGGCGGCGATCCTCATCGTGGCGGCAGTGTCCGGCACGCACATTCTGACGGTACTGATTTTCCTGGTAGCTTTTCGCATGCTGCAGGATTACGTGATCTCGCCGCACGTGATGGGGCAGGGTGTGGAACTGCATCCATTGCTGGTGCTGTTCGGCGTGTTCGGTGGAGCGGAGGTGGCCGGCGTGGCGGGCAGTTTTATCTCCGTCCCCGTGCTCGCGCTGGCGCGCATTCTCTATCTTCGAGTACGGCGTTTGCGCGCTTCGCAGGTGAGCATGGAGACTTCTTCGCGGATTCGATGAGACATCGATGAGACATCGATGAGACGCGCGCTTTGCCTGTTGATGGCGCCGTTGATCCTGGCATTGCCTGTCGCGGCCCACGTGATGAGCATGAGTTCCGGCGACCTGACGGTCGATGGAGCGCGCGCCCACTACGAACTCCGCATGCCGCTCTACGAGATCACGCACGTCGCCAACCCCGAGCGCGTCCTGCTCGATCACATCCGCTTCAGCGGCGCGCGTATGACGCATAGCGCGTGCCGCAGCGATACCGTTCATGACGCGTACCTCTGCTCGGCGGACTACGAGTTCCCGTCGCCGGTCGAACGCGTCGAAGTGGAATGCACACTCGCCGCGGTTACCGTGCCGAATCACGTCCACCTATTGCGCGCGACAATGGGCGGCAAGCACGACGAAGGCATCTTCGACCTCGGGTTCACGCGCGCGACGCTGCGCTTCCGTCCTCCCAGCGCGATGGAAACGGCCGTGACGCAGGCTGGCGCGGGAGTTGTTCGCGCGCTCAGCGGCATAGTCCAGGTGCTCTTCCTCGCGGCGCTTGCGATCGCCGCGCGCTCCCGCCGCGAACTACTGGCGATCGCCGGCGCGTTCCTGCTTGGGCAGTGCGCCAGCACGCTCGCCATGCCGCACGTCGTGTGGCAGCCCGTGCCGCGATTCGTGGAAGCGGCGATGGCGCTCGCGATCGCATACCTCGCGGTCGAGGTTTTGCTCCTGCCCGAGGCGGGCGTACGCTGGCTCGTGACGTTCGTGCTCGGCATCTTTCACGGCATGTACTTCCATCTGTTTCTGCAGGCCACGGGCTATTCGGCGGTGCTCGTGCTGGCGGGCGCGGCGATTGCGGAGATCGCACTGCTTGCCGTGATGGCGCTGGTGCTGTTGCGAGCGGGCGGTATGGCGAGACGCGTGGCGGCGAGTGCTCTGCTGCTCTTCGGAATGGCGTGGTTCGTAGTGCGCCTCAAGAGTTAGTCGCGGCTCTGACCGCGGGTGTGCGCCCCAATCCGAGCCGCAACGGTCACGGAGCGGTGCTCCTTTTCGGCGACCACCGCTCACTCACGGTCGCGGCTCGGATTGGGGCTCGGCGGTGATGGCGGGTGCGCCTTTCAGCGGGCAACCTTAGCGGCGATCGTAGGGCTTCACCGCGAAATCAGTCAGCAACAGATCGCGAAAATCGAAATCGACAAGCGAATAGCCCGTCGGGATTTCCGGAGTGATTCCGATGCGCGCTTTGTCGACGGACTCCAGCGGAATTTCCATGTTGTACGAGTACTGTCGTGTCGCCGGGTCGGAAGTATGGAGAAACGCCTTCGCGCGATCGAGCGGCGAGAGCCATGTCCAATGCGGCCCGTCGTTGAAATTGGCGTTATCTGCCAGCACTTGTTGCCACTCCGGTACAACCCCGCCGGTCGAGATGGTCACACGCGTGATCCGCGGCAGGTTCGCGGGCGATTCGCAGAGAACCTTCACCAGGCTTTTAGCCGACCACGGCCCCTCTACGAAATCGGCGGAACAATGTCCCACGCCGGGCGCGAGCGTGCGTCCGGGCAGCGGCATCCACGCCGTCTCGCCCATACGGAAGAAGATTACCGGCATGCGGCCGGTGATTCGAACGTGCTCGCCCTTCAGTTTCCCGTAAAGCGCGGCATCGAAGTTCTGCAGCTGCGAGAGCGGCGCGGATTCCAGATCGATGGGGAAGCGCATGACGCCGGCTCGGAACAAACTTTGAGAAACCTGGCCGTAGTATGCGAAACTCGCGCTCCGATACTTGGCGCCATCCTTCGTCTGGATCGTGAGGTCGACCGGGCCGAAGTGATACAGCGCTCCTTGCGGCACGCCGGTCAGCATGACGGGAACCGCGATCGTGTCGCGATTTGCGGCCGCATAGGGCGGCGTGACGGCGGCCTTGACTCCGCTGAGCCGCAAGCCGAGTGCGGGCGCCGGATGGAGCGCCGCACGCATGCGGTAATCGAAACTCTCCGGCGCGTAGCCGTAGAGTCCTCCGGCCATCACAGCGGTGAGCAGCGCGACGCCGCGCGCGATGCCGAGCTTTCTCCCACGATACTGGATCGCCACGACCGCGATCGCGCCCATCGCGAGGATCGCGATCACCAGTTCGGGCCGGAGATAATCGACGGGGCGTTGCATCAAGGGCATCGTGCGAAACGGGCCGCCGCTCGCGAAGATGCCGCCGAGCCCGATCGCGAACAGCAGCATTACGAAATGAGTGAAGCTGCCGACCAGCACCGCTATCGCGATCGCCGGCAGCGTGACGGACGCGGCGAGCATCGCCTGTTGTCCCAGCAACTGCGCAGCGCATTCCGCCGGCGAGAATCCGTGCGCCGCCACGACGTACGAATCCGCGATCAGCTTCGGGAGGTGCACGAACGCGAGGGCGAAGAGCAGCTTCGCCGAGAGCAGCGCGGGCCAGCGATGCGGCCGCGTCAGCCAGAAGTGCCGCTCGCCGGAGAGCGGCTCTTCGAGCACGGTGAGCGCGAGCAGGCACGCCCACGCCAGCGGCAGCACCAGATTGAGCCAACCTTCCGTGTTGTTCACGATGCTGTCGAAGCGCCAGCGATCGGCCTGCATGAGCAGTGCGAGCAGCACGATGGAAATGGCGGCCGCCGGCCAAAGCCGCCGCGCGTCCTTGCGGAAAATATGCAGCGCGAGTTTCATGACGCCCTCCTGGCGGATTTCGCCAGTGCGAGAAAAATTGAGCGGAACGGAATCTGCCGCGCTTCGATCTCACGCACCGGGCCGAAGCGCCGGCGGATCTCGTCGCGACTGCGCGCCGCATCGTAGTGCGCATCGGTGAAGCGCACCGCGACTCCCGATTGTTCGGGATTCAGCCAGTCCGTCGGCAGTTCGCGCGGCAGCTCCGCGGGATTCTCCAGGGTGACCTCGACCTCGCGAAAACGCCCGGTCAGCGCGCCCATCTCCTCCACGAATTGGAGCCTCGCTTCATTGAGGTATCCGACGTGGGTCGCGAAGCTTTCGATCTCCGAAAGATCATGGGAGGAGACCAGCACCGTCGCCTCTGGCGTGCGCTCGAGAATGCTTTCGATGAGCTGTTCGCGCACCAGCACGTCGAGGCCGCTGAACGGTTCGTCGAGCACGATCAGGCGCGGCCGGTAGGCGAGCGATGCCGCGAGCGCGGCCTTCACTTTCATGCCGCGCGAGAGCGCCTTCAGCGGCCGGTCGAGCGGCAGGTTGTACGCGCGCACCAGCTCCGCGAGGTCGCCATCGTTCCAGGTGGGGTAGAACGGCTTACAGTAATCCAAGAAATACCCGGTCTTCATCCACTCCGGCAGCCGCTGATTCTCGCTCACGTAGCCGATCTGCGCGAGCTGCTCCGCACCAAGCGATCGCGAATCCACTCCGAGAATTTCCGCCCTGCCGGATGACGGCTGCAGGATGTTCATCGCGATCTTGATCGCCGTGCTCTTGCCCGCGCCGTTCGGTCCGACGAGCGCGAACACGCTGCCCTCGGGCACTTCGAGCGTCACGTCGTCGAGCGCAAGCGTGCGCCGGTAACGCCGCGTGAGATGTTCGGTGCGGATCACTTGTTTATCGCTCATGATGGCCGTCCTCCTTTTGCAGGCCGCGCCAACATTCGGCCAGCGACCCCTGCAGTTCTTCGAGCGTGATCCCAAGCTGCATCGCCTGCACGGTGAGCTGCTCGACGTCGCGCGCCAGCAGCCGTCCGCGTCCGGCGCGCGCGGCGGGCGGGTGCACCACTACAGTGCCGATCCCCGGGCGCACTTCGAGCAGGCCGTCCGCCGTCAATTGCGCGATCACCTTTTGTGCGGTGTTGGCGTGGATCTTCATGGCGCCGGCCAGCGTCCTCACCGAGGGGAACGCGTCGCCAGGGCGCAGCTTGCCGCTGAACATCGCCTTCTTGGCGGCGAAGACGACCTGATCTGCGACAGGGACGCCGGGTTGCGGAATCAGCCGGAACGGGACCACAGGTGTACTATGGCACTTGTGACACCTATCGTCAAGAGAAATTCAGGCGACAATAGTCGGCATGGCTCGCGAATCGGCAGCGGTAGTCATCATCGGAGCGGGAATCGTGGGCTCGTCGATCGCGTACCACCTGTCGGTGCGTGGATGCCGCGACGTCATCGTACTCGAGAAGGCGGATCGTGAGGCGGCGGGGAGTACCGCGCGATCGGCGGCCGGAGTGCGCCATCAATTCGCCAGCGAAGTGAACATCCGTCTTTCGCTCTACAGCATCGAGCGGCTGAAGCGATTCCACGAAGAGGTCGGCGGCGAATCGGGCCTCAAGCAGATCGGCTACCTGCTGCTGGTCTCCGAGCCGGAACTGTGGCGCCAGTATCAGGCGAGCGTGGTGCTGCAGAACTCGCTCGGCGTCGCCGCTCGCGTTGTCACACCTGGCGAGGTGCGGACGATGCTGCCCTTCACGAATGTCGACGGCCTGCTCGGCGCCACCTATTGCGCGGAGGACGGCCATTGCGATCCGCATGGCGTCGCGACCGGCTATCTCGCCGCCGCCCGTCGTCAAGGCGTCGTGGTGCGCCGCGCGACGCCGTGCACCGGGATCCGCAGGGCAGGGGAGCGGGTCACCGCGGTAGAGACTCCCTCGGGCGCGATCGAGTGCGACGTGGTGATCAACGCCGCCGGTCCGTGGGCGGGTGCCGTCGGTGCGCTGGCCGGCGTGTCCGTACCGGTGCTGCCGTATCGCCGCTGCATCTATATGACGGAAGCGATGCCGGCGATTCCGGTCTTCCCGTTCACCATCGATACTTCCAGCGGATTCTACATGCGCACGGAAGGCGACTAACTGCTGATGGGCGTGAGCAACGAACGCGAGCCTCCGGGCGAAAATCTGGCGGTCGATTGGGAC
>JAOAPT010000975.1 GCA_025463045.1 Candidatus Solibacter sp. | reverse complement strand
GGGGCCGTCAATTCCGTGTCTTCCCCAACCACGCGACCCATCTCGTGAAAGACGTCAAAACCACCGCGCAGGAATTCGGCGTCGGATCCCAACTCCGCTTCGACAAGGAGCCCTGAATAAGGCATGAAGAAGGCATGAGAACCGCGATCCTTCTGGCGTGCGCATCCCTCGCGCTGCTCGCGTTTTTCTGGGACGGCCCCGAACCGCGCCGCCCGCCCGGCATCCTCGCCCCCCTCGAGCCCGAGCAGGTCAATATCGAGCGCGCCACGCCCTTCCCATATAAGGACGTCAAAATCACGCCGCTCGCCGAGTTCCGCATCCGCGCCCGCGTGCTCTTGACCAATCACTACTGGTGGGGCAGGGAAGCCTCTGTCTCGCCTGTCGACCTCACGCTCGGCTGGCGCCTCATGTCGAACCAGGAAGTCCTCGACGGCCTCCGCATCTACAGCCTCCCGCGCGCCTATTCGTGGACCGCGCGCCATGGCCGCCTTCCCGCCGGCAACTCCGACATCATCGAGCACTCCGCCAACATGCACATGGTCCCCGCGACGCCCGACATCGCCGAGCGCCTCCACGCCGTCAATCGCGGCGACCTGATCGCCCTCCGCGGCTACCTCGTCCAAATCGATTTCCCCGGCGGCGGCGTGTGGCGCAGCTCCCTGACCCGCACCGATTCCGGTAACGGCGCCTGCGAACTCGTCTGGGTGGAAGATGTGTCCGTCCAGTAAGGGCATTCACACCCTTGCTCGAAAATTCTCTTGACGTGACCAATTTGTCACGTTATTATTGAGTCACGTTTAAGGAGGGATTTCGGAAACATGAAACTTGACGATCTGACGCTGGACATCAGCCAGAGCATCGACGTGAAAGCGGACATCGGCGACGTGTTCCGCAGCATGCTGCACCGGCTGGGCCAAGGTATCACCAACGCACAAGGCGAATCGATGCAGATGATACTCGAAGAGTGGCCCGGCGGCCGTTGGTTCCGCGATCGCGGCAACGGCGTCGGCCACCTGTGGGGACATGTGCAAGTCATCAAACCGCCGGTGCTGCTGGAATTGAGCGGCCCCATGTTCATGTCGTACCCGGCGCTCAACCACCTGGAAATGAAGTTGGAGCAGAGGCCCGGAGGAACTCACTTGGACCTGCGCCACCGCGCCATCGGCTTCATCGACCCCGCTCACCGGCAGGGCGTCGCCACCGGTTGGGCGCAGATCCTGGAGAGCATCGCGAAAGACTGCTCGCCGCACGCCGAAGCTCAGCGAACCTAATGCGCGCCGACGACCTCGATGGCGTGTGGAAAGCCTTGTCCGATAGCACCCGCCGCGCAATTCTTGATCTCTTGCGCCAGGGTCCCCGCACTACCACCGAGGTCGTGGAGGCCTTCCCGCACCTGACCCGCTTCGGTGTCATGAAACACATCGACGTACTCCGCGAGGCCGGCCTGATTCACACCCGTGAGGAAGGCCGCCAGCGCATCAACTCTTTGAACGTAGTGCCGATCCGTCAGATTTACGAACGCTGGGTCGGTCGCTTCGAGGAACTCTGGTCGAGTCACCTGTTGCGCATCAAAGAGGACGCCGAAGACCAGGCTGCAAAAAAGCGCCCGCAAAAGGGCTAACCCGCAACCCCGCAGTCACACCAGGCAGTCACACCAGCAGGATCAGTGTGTCTGCACTGCCAGATCTGCATTACCAGACAGGAGAATCCAATGACCGCAACGCAGACCCGCCACAACGTGGTATCGAAAGACGAATGGATGAAGGCGCGCATGACACACCTGGCCGCCGAAAAAGAATTCACCCGCCAACGCGACGAGCTTGCTCGCCAACGCCGCGAACTGCCCTGGGAAAAAGTCGAGAAGAATTACGTTTTTGACGGACCCGCCGGCAGCGAGTCGCTGGCCGATCTCTTCGCCGGCCGCAGCCAGTTGATCATTTACCATTTCATGCTCGGCCCCAACTGGGAAGAGGGCTGCAAATCCTGCTCGTTTCTGGCCGACCACTTCGATGCGCCCCAGATTCACCTCGCGCATCGCGACACAACCTTTGCCGTGGTCTCCCGCGCGCCCATGCCGCGCATCCAGGCCTTTCAGAACCGCATGGGTTGGCGCTTCCATTGGGTTTCTGCCTTCAGCAACGATTTCAATCGCGATTACGGTGTGCACTTCACCAAAGATGAACTCGCGGGCGAGGTCAATTACAACTACCACAAAGCGCCTTTCGGTTTGGAAGAGGCGCCCGGCGTGAGCGTGTTCTACAAGAACGAAGCGGGCGAGATTTTTCATACCTATTCCGCCTACGCGCGCGGCCTCGACGACCTGATCGGAACCTATCACTTCCTCGAGTTAGTTCCCAAAGGCCGCGACGAAGAGGGGCTCGCATTCTCGATGTCATGGGTCCGGCACCACGACAGGTACGACGACAATTACGTGCTCGATCCCACAACCGGCTATCAGCAGCCGCGCGAAGTAGACGCGTGCTGCAACCGCGAGGAGCGTGCGTGATCGCGCAGTGCTGCACGGGCGAGGGGCCATCGCGCCGCCTCGCCCGGCGGCTCTCCGGCGCCGCCGCTTCCATCTTGCCTGGGGCCGTGTTGGCGTTGCTGCCGAAATGCCCGTTGTGCCTCGCGGCCTGGCTCACGGTCGTCACCGGCTTCGGAGTCTCGGCCGCGGCTATCGAGCGGGTGCGCGGGCTGATGGCGATTTCCTGGCTCGCCGTCCTGGCACTCGTCGCCGTGCGGATCATTCGGCGCCGCGCCTTCAGACGCTCGCCGTTTTCCGGCCTCGGCCGCTAGAACACCAGCACCCGTAGGCGATTCCCCCTGCGCATGCGAAAATAGTAGTTTGAAGATCGTATCCACTGGCATCTATTACGCCCTCGCCCTCTGCGCTGCCGCCCTTCTGGTCGGCTGGCTCGCCAACCCCTGGTTCGCGAGCCCGCTGATCATCCTGGCGCTCTTCTGCCTCTACTTCTTTCGCGATCCCGATCGCACAGTCCCCAGCGGACCGGTCGCCGTCTCCCCCGCCGATGGCAAGGTCGTCGCCATCAAGCCCGAGGGCGGACTCAATCGCCTCAGCATCTTCCTCAATGTCTTCGACGTCCACGTGAACCGCACCCCCATCGCCGGCACCGTCGAAAAAGTCGTGTATAAAGAAGGACAGTTCCTCGTCGCCAGCCGTGAGGAGTGCTCCACCGATAACGAGCAGAACGTCGTCACCGTCAAAGGTGACGGCACCACCGTCATCTTCAAGCAGATCGCCGGCCTGATCGCCCGCCGCATCGTCTTCACCAAGCAGCCCGGTGATCGCGTTGCGCTCGGCGAGCGCATCGGCCTCATCAAATTCGGCTCCCGCATGGACGTGCTCTTCGGGCCGGAATGGGAAATCACGGTCCGTCCCGGCGAGCGCGTCTCCGCCGGCAGCAGCATTATCGCGCGACGCCTCGATCGGAAATCCTAATGGCACTCAAAGATCGCTTGGTAGATCCGAAGTCCCCTGACCGCCGGCCCCGTAAAGCCGCCTACGCGCTTCCCACACTCTTCACCGCCGGGAATATCTTCCTCGGGTACATCTCCATCCTTCGTTCGTTCCGAGGCTCCATGCTCCTCGCCGGCGGCTTGCCCGGCGCGACCGAGCACTTCACTGTCGCCGCGCAGGCCATCGGTGCCGCCGTCTTCCTCGACGGCCTCGACGGCCGCATCGCCCGTATGACGAACACCACCTGCGATTTCGGCCGTGAAATGGATTCCCTCGCCGACGTCATCAGTTTCGGACTCGCACCCGCCGTCCTCGCCTTCGCCTGGGGCGTCCAATTCATCGATCCCGCGATCGGCGAAAAACTCCGCAGCCAGATCTTCAACGCCGGCTATTTCATCGCCTTCCTCTTCCTGCTGTGCGGCTCCTGCCGCCTCGCTCGCTTCAACATCCAGGTCAACCCCATCCCCAAAAATCCCGGCCGCCCCGATCGCAAATATTTCGTCGGCCTGCCGATCCCCGCCGCCGCCGCCATGGTCGCCGCCGTCGTCTGGGCCTTCGATGCGCAGCCGCTCGTGTCCTGGCCGCTCTCCGTCGCCTGGCTGGCCCTGCTGCTCCTGCTCGGCTTCCTCATGGTCAGCACCTGGCGCTATTACAGCTTCAAGGGCATCAGCCTTAACCGGGCCTACTCGCCCCTCATCGTTATCCTGGTCGGCGCGTTCATCTACGGCATGTGGAACTACGCCCAGCTTCTGATGCTTTCCATGGCATCCAGCTACGTCGTCAGCGGCATTCTCATCCGTCTCGGCGGCTTACTCCGCCGCCGCTTCAAACGACCGCGGCCGCCGGCGGTCCCGGAGCACAGCCTTGGCTAAACCAAACGACATCGCCCTCATCGGCAGTGAAAGTCTGCTCGCCCGCGAAGTTCGCGATCTCGTCGCTACCAGCGGCGATGACATTTCGCTCCGCCTCATCGCTTCCGACGACGAACAGCCCGGCGCCCTCACCCGCGTCGGCGATGAACCCGCCGTCATCACCGGCTTGAACGCCGAGAGCCTCCTCGACGCGCGCGCCGTTATCCTCGCCGGCAGCCCCGAATCCAGCCGCAAGGCGCTCGAGTTCCTTGGCGATCCACCCGACGCCGCCATCGTCGATCTCACCGCCTCCGCCGAAGAGCGTCCCGACGCCCGCCTGCGCGCACCCATCGTCGAAACTGAGCTCGAGGAAGATCCCGCCGATGCCGCCGTCCACGTCATCGCCCACCCGGCCGCCATCGCGCTTGCGCTCTTCCTCCGCCGCCTCCATGCCAACGATCCGATCCGCAGTTCGGTGATTCAGATCTTCGCCCCCGCCAGCGAGTTCGGCGCGAAGGGCGTCGCAGAGCTCCAGCACCAGACCGTCAGCCTGCTCTCTTTCAAGAACATGCCGAAGGAGATCTTCGACGCGCAGCTCAGCTTCAATATGCTCGCGCGCTATGGCGACGCTGCGCCGGTGTCGCTCGAACAGGCCGAGTTGCGCATCGAACGCCATCTGGCCAGCCTGCTCGCGCTGCCCGGCGAGGGCACGCACGCGCCCATGCCTTCGATCCGCCTGATTCAGGCCCCGGTCTTCCACGGCTACAGTTTCTCCGCGTGGGTAGAGTTCGCCGACACTCCCGACATGGAGGCGCTCGAAAGCTCGCTCTCCGTCGATTTCATTGAGGTCCGCGGCGGCGATTTCGAGCCGCCCACCAACGTTGGCCAGGCCGGCCAAAGCGGCATCGCCGTCGGCGGCATCACGCCCGATCGCAATAATCCCGACGCCGTCTGGTTCTGGTTCGTCGCCGACAACGTCCGCCTCGCCGCGGAGAACGCCATCGCCGTGGTTCGTCAACTCGTATGAGCACCCGCCTCGCGCCGCTTGCCTTGGCCCTCGCCGCGCTCATACCCATCGCGGGGGGCTGCGGCTATCACGTCTCCGGTCACGGTGACCTCATGCCGAAGACCGTGAAGACCATCGCCATTCGGGATTTCGGCAACACCACCACCCGCTACAAACTCGCGCGCACTTTGCCCGCCGACATCGGACGCGAATTTCTTTCCCGCACCCGCTACCGCATCGTCGCCGATCCCAACGAGGCCGACGCCGTTCTCACCGGCGTGCTCGTCAACTACTCCGCCTATCCCACGATCTCCGCCGGCGGCCGCTCCACCACCGTCGAAGCCGTCGTAACACTCTCCGTCACCCTCACCAACCGCACAACCGGCGCCGTGATCTTCACCCGCTCCAGTTCGGAATTCCGCGAACGCTACGAAATCTCGGCCGACCCCAAGGCCTACTTCGATGAAAGCGGCACCGCGATGGAGCGCCTCAGTAAAGACGTCGCCCGCTCCGTCGTCTCCGCCATCCTGGAGGCCTTCTAGTCTCCATGACCCCCGCGCAATTCCAATCCCGCATTAAGAAAGGCACCGTCCCGCCCGCGACTCTCCTCCTCGGACCCGAAGCCTACGAGCGCCGCCGCATCAAGACCGCGCTCCTCGCCACCTTCCCCGAAGGCTCCGTCACCGTGCACGATCTCTCCGAGGTCACCGTCGCCGAAATCCTCGATGACGCGCGCGCCCTCTCCCTCTTCGCCTCCGAGCGCCTCATCTGGATCGTCAACGCCGAACTCGCGCTCCCCCGCGGACGCGCCGCCGCCGCTTCCGACGACGACAACGACGGCGATTCGCCCGCCGCTTCCGGCGACGCGGCCCCGCTAGTCTCGTACCTGAAGGACCCCACGCCCGGCGTCACCCTCGTGTTCGAAGCCAACCGCTACGATTTCGAAGGCGAAGACAAGCGCAAACAGGATCGCGTCCGCAAATTCTACGCCGCCATTCCCGACGTCGTCGAACTGCATAAATATTCCGTGCAGGACGCCCGCGCCGAAGCCGAGTCGCTCGTGCGGACCGCCGGATTCCGCATGGATCCCGCCGCGCTCGATCTCCTCATCGAAGCCCTCGGCGCCGATATCGCCCGCGTCGCCGTCGAAGTCGAGAAGCTCTCCCTCTACGCCGGCAATCGCGTGATCGGCGTCGACGACATCACGCAACTCGTCCCCGATGCCCGCGCCACCACGATCTTCGCCCTCGTCAACGCCCTCGGCCGCCGCGATCGCGCCCGCTCCCTCGCCATCCTCGACACCCTGACGCGCGAAGGCGAATACCTCCCGCTCGCGCTCGCTTTCCTATCCAGCCAATTCCGCATGGCCTTGGTCGCCCGCGAAGCAGGCCTGAAAGGCGCAGGCCAGATTCAAAGCCATTTCTCTAAACTCGGCATCCCCATGTGGGGCTCGCGCGCCGAACAGGTCTACCAGACCGTCAGCAAATTCACCCAGCCCCAAATGGAGCGCGCCATCAAGCTAATCTACAAGGCAGACAAAGGGCTCCGCGATGCCCGCCCCGACGATCGCATCGTCATGGAAACCTTCATCACCGAACTGGTGAGTTAGTCTCTGACCAGCGAAAGACTCGCTCTGAACACCCCAGTTCGTCGCCCGCCGGCGGCGTGTCACAATGGGATTGCAACTCGGTTCATGCCCAAGCGATACACAAGCCGGGAACTCGTCAGACTGGCCGAGGACTTTGGGTGGAAGTTGGTCGGCGTGCGGGGAGACCATCATAACTTCAAGCCGGCGAGCCGGTTCATAGTCACTATCGTGCATCCCGAAAAGGACGTACCAGTGGGCCGAGCGGCGGACACGGTGAAGAAAATCAGACTGGAGGTGAAGTGATGCGATTCCTGATCATGTTGGAACAAATCGAGTCGGGATTTGCCGTGCAGGCACCCGATTTGGCGATCGCCACCTACGGAGAGAACATCGAAGCAGCCAAGCGCGCGGCCGGCGAAGCAATTCGGAGCAACCTCGAAGCCTATCGAGAAGCTGGACTACAGATACCGGAACCGCAAGAAGTTTCAAACCACCTTGAGAATCCTGAATTTCGGGACTTGCTGTTCGCGTACGTCGACGTATCCGACCCTCAAGGGAGAATCGCCGCTTAGTCTAGCTAGTTTCTAGCTTAATGGCCGTGCCGTTGATCCCTGGCCCCGCATAATGCCTGCTTCATCCGTGTTCATCACTAATCATCCGTGGCCACCTCTGTTCTTCACGCCCGCCAGATTCGACCCCTTTTGATCCTAGGCCCATCTTGTTTTTATCGGCGTTGATCGGCGTTCATCGGCGGCTAAAGGTTTTCTCTTTCAGTTGGGGATATGTCGTTGTCTCGCGAATTGCGATTCACTCAAGCCTCAACTGCCTTCTGTTTTCTCGGCATTCATCGGCGGCTAATACCACTCTCCCCCACTTACGAGCGCCCAAACACCGGACTACTCACCGTCCCCGTGCTATCCGAAAACGCGTCCTCCTCAATCCCCATCGCCCGCAAAATACTCAAATGCACGTTCGACATCCGGGTCTCGCCCTCTCCCCGCCAATACACGCCGTGCTTCAGCCCCATATTCGCGCCCCCCGCAACCAGCGTCGGCAAGTTATGCGAGTTATGCGTCGTGCTCGCCCCACTCCCATACAGCACGACCGTATTATCCAGGACGCTCCCATTCCGATCCTGACACTCATTCAACTTACCCAGAAAGTGCGCGATCCGCTCGCTCAAAAACAGATCGTACTTCGCGAACTGCAGCTGACCTTCCTTATCCGTGGCATGCGACAAATTGTGATGCGTCTTCGATAGCCCGAGCTTCAGCGGGAACGTATCACTAATCCCCATCCCGTCTTCCCGATTCAGCATGAACGTAATCGACCGCGTGATGTCCGCATCGAACGCCAGCGCCATCAGATCGAACATATTCCGGTAATACTCCGCCGGATCCCCCTCGTTCGTTACATCCAGATTCAGCCCCGAGTAATCCTGCTTCTTCAGCGGAATATCGATCCACTTCTCCGACGCGATCAACCTCGCCTCCACTTCATTCAGAGAAGTCATATACTGATCCATCCGCTCGCGATCCGTCTTCCCCAACTGCTGATCGAGCGACTTCGCGCTCTCCGCCACCGCGTCCACCAGCTTGATTCGCCGCTGCAGCTTCTCGTGCTCCGCCTTCAACGACGTATGGTCCGCGCGGAACAACCGGTCGAACACGCGCCGCGGGCTATTCTCCGCCGGGATCGGCCGCCCATCCAGGTTGTAAGAGATCGTGCCCGTTCGCGACAAATACCCGGTCCCCGCGTCGATCGAAAGCACCAGCGACGGCTGCCGGCAGTACTGCTTCGTATGGTGCGCAATCACCTGATCGAGCCCCGCCGAGTTGAATGTGCCCGGCTTCGGATTCTGCAGCGGCGCGCCCGTCAGCCACATATCCGAGCACAGATGCGGATCGCTCTTCGGACCGTTCGGATGGTACAGCCCCCCGAGGAAGCTCAGCTTCTTCCGAAACGGTGCCAGCGGCTCGGTCGACATCCCAAATCCGAAATCGCCGTTCGCCCCCGTCGCCGGGAACCAGCTCCATTCCGGCAGATCATGCTCCGCCTTCGGCAGCGACATCCCGTTCGCTGTATAGATCGCGCAGAAGCGGCGCGGAACCTGTCCGGACACTTCCGCGCCCATCGCGTCCAGTACGGGCAATGCCAGCGTCATTCCTCCCAGTCCCTTGAGGAAAGCGCGTCGGTCGAGTTGGAGAGAGCGATTCATGAGTCCTCCGAATTCAACTATTTCTCGAGAAACATTTTGCTGTTCACGACATACCGGACCATGTCCTGCATCCGGTAGCCGCTTGCCTTCAACTTCAAGCCGTCCTGCTTCAGGAAGGCCAACTCGCTGTAAGTCAGCGCCCGCCCGGTCGAGTAAGTCGTCAGGTATCTCAGAAAGTTGAATGCCACCTGATCGATCCGGTCCTCGCCGAGATACCGCCGCAGATCGCCCGCGCCCTTGACGTCGGTGCCGTCCGGCAGCGTGGACTGCGCATCCACCGCCTCCGGTTTCAGCCGCCCGCCTGCATCGAACTGCTCGAACGGCACTCCCCACGGGTCGATCTTCGAATGACACTGCCGGCACGCCGCCTGATTGCGATGCTGTTCCAGCCGCTGCCGCAGCGTCAGCCCCGCCGTGTCTTCTTTCAACGCAGGCACGTTCGGCGGCGGATCGCCCGGCGGTTCGCCGATGATCTTCCGCGCCACCCACGCGCCCCGCTTTACCGGATTCGATTCGCGCCCGTCCGACAGCCCTGCCAGAACCGCCGCCTGCGTCAGCACCCCGCCCAACTCCGGGCGCCCGTGCCGGATCGCGACGAACCCGAAACCGCTGTCCGGCTTCTCACTCAGGTCGTAGTAGCTCGCCACCGTTTCGTTGGCCACCACGAAATCCGATTGAATCAAATCCCGCACCGGTAGATTATTCCGGATCAGGTACTGCACAAACTCCACCGGCTCCTGCTTCAACTGCGCGCGTGCCTCGATCGTCAGCTTCGGAAACCTCTTCTTGTCCACTTCCAGCACCTGAAACTTATCCAGGCTCAACCATTGCGACGTGAACTCGCGCGTGAACCGCGCGAACCGTGCATCCGCGATCATCCGGCTCACTTCGGAGTCCAGTTCCCTCCGCAGCGTTCCTCTCGCCGCCAACTGCAGCGCCTTCGCATCCGGCGGACTGTTCCACAGAAAATACGAGAGCTTCGACGACAACTCGTAGCCGTCCAACGGCTCCGCCTCGGGCGTCTTGCTGTTCTCCATCAGCAGCAAAAACTGCGGCGACGTCAACACCACCAGCAGCGCATCCTTAATACTCTCCTCGAAACTCCGTCCCGCCGCCGACGACTTCTGATACACGCTCACCAATGCCGCCTCTTCCTGCACCGTGACCGGACGCCGGTACGCGCGCGTCGCGAAGCTGCTCACAATCTTCCGCGCATAGGCCGGCAAGTCGCTCTTGCGGTCGAACTCGACGAAGATATTCCGGTGCGCCGGCGGCGGCCATGCTTCGAAATACGGCCCTTCGAACTCCACCGACCTCACCAGCATCCGCGGCATGTCGCGCCCGTCCGTGTACTCGCTCCGCACGCCGATCTCCCGCACGCCCGCCAGATAGTTGACGTTGTTCTTCTCCTCCGCCGGGCTGGGGAAATTGTGCATCGCCCCTTCGAACACATACCGCGAAAGCTTCTCGCCGGCCACGGTCTGCGGCTCTCCCACCGGTGCCAGCGTGCTGCCGCAATCGCGCCGCAGTCCCAGATACACGCCCACTCGCGGCAATCGCTTCTCGAACGCCGCGAACCGCTTCGCCACTTCGTGGTCCGCCGGAAGCGGCGTGAACACCACCCGTTCCACTTCTCTCACGCCCGCACTCTTCAAGCCCACCGCTAGCGGCCCCGCTGGCAACCGCACCGCCAGGAACGCCGGCCGCTGCACCGCGCCTGAAAATTGCCGTTCTCCCAGCGTCAGTGTCACACCCTGTTCGCGCTCCGGATTCGCCCGCACGAACTGCTTGCCGGGCTGCACCAGCGCCTGAATCTCCGCCTCGTCGAGCGGCCGGTTGTACAGCCGCACATCCGCCAACTCCCCCGGAAACGCCGGAGCCCCGGGAACCCGTCCCAACTGCAGATCCGCTTTCGTATCGTCGAACTGCGCCGTGCCCGTCGACGCGCGCGCCACCAGGTACCCATTCACATACAGCCGCGTCTCGTTCCGTCCCCGCCGCACCACCGCCGCGACATGCTGCCACGCATTCGCGCGGATCACTCCCGCCGCCGACGACACGCTCGCATTCGCCTGCTCGTCCCGCGGCCCCGCCGTCTCGAACCGCAGCACCCCGCGATTCCCGTTGATTTCCAGATACCAGCCCTGCAGCCGGTCGTGCGCGCCCAGACTCACAATCCCCGCCGTCCGCAGTTGCTTCGGCTGAATCCACGCGGCCACCGTGAAGTCGCCCTCGCCCACGTTCACCGCGTCGTTGATCGACATCGCCGCGCGCGGCACCGTGAATCCGTCCGTACCGCCGCTCAGCGATACCGCCGGTCCCACCGGAGAGTCCGCCAGCTTCGCATTCCCATCCGGATGCCCCACCGCTGCCGTATCCGCGGGCCACGCGCCGGAAAGTCCCGTCTTCAACCGCGACGCTTCCGGTACCGGCAGCGCTCGCTCCGGCCCGTAAAGATCGACCTGGTACACCCCCGCCTGCGGCAGCGTGATGCTGCCCGGAGTCTTCGTGTCCGCCCAAACCACGCCGTTCGAATTCTGCGCGGCGGTACCCGCATCGAGCAGCAGCCCGTCGTTATACTTCGCCGCCGTCACCGTCACCCGGAACCGCCCGTCGTCGGGCAGCTCGCGCACGGAAATCTTGAAATTCGCCCGCGGTCCAAACGTCCCATCGCTCGGAATCGCCGGCCGCAGCAACAGCCCCTGCGGCACGATATTATATGGATCGCCCTTCGTATACCCCTTGGCCCCGCTCATGTCCGCAAACACCGCGTGATAGATGCTGTCGAACTCCCGCCACCCGCGCACCGTGTCGTTTCCCCGGTACCCTTCGATGTAGCGGTACTTCGTGCGCATGAAGAACGGCTCGAACGGGAACGGCTTGC
>JAOAPT010000957.1 GCA_025463045.1 Candidatus Solibacter sp. | reverse complement strand
ACCGTCTACATTCCCGTCACCAAGCGCGCCGACGCGTCAACGCTCGACGTCATCCGCCGCGTGCGCGCCGCCATTCCCACCTTCAAGAACGCCGTCCCCGAAGACGTCGAGATCAAGCTCGAGTTCGATCAATCCGGCTTCGTCGTCAACGCGCTCAAAGGCCTGGTCACCGAAGGTGCGCTCGGCGCAATCCTCACCGGCCTCATGGTCCTGCTCTTCCTCCGCGATTGGCGAAGCTCTCTCATCGTCATGCTGACGATTCCGTTCGCCTTGCTCGCCGCCGTTGTCTTCCTCTGGGCGGCAGGCCAGACCATCAATATCATGACGCTCGGCGGACTCGCGCTCGCCGTCGGCGTACTCGTCGACGAAGCGACCGTCGAGATCGAAAACATCCACAGCCACATGACCGGCGGACTCTCCCGCGCACGCGCCGTGGTGGAGGCCTGCAGCAAGACCGCCGTCGCGCGATTCCTCAGCATGCTCTGCGTGCTCTCCGTCTTCGTGCCGTCGTTCTTCATGGTCGGCGTCGGCCGCCAGTTGTTCGTCCCCCTCGCCCTCGCCGTCGGCTTCGCCATGGTCGCAAGCTACCTGCTCTCCAGCACCCTCGTCCCCGTCCTCTCCGCCTGGTTCATGCCCCAGCCGCGCGAGCATAGCGAAACACAGCGTGACGCCTCCACCGGTCTCCTCCCCCGCGTCCTCCAATTCCGCTGGCTCGTCGCCGCAGCCTACGTCGGAGTCGCCGCCATCGCGCTCTTCCTCATGCTCCCCCACCTCTCGCTCGAACTCTTCCCCGTCGCCGATAGCGGCGAGTTCCAACTCCGCCTGCGCGCCCCCACCGGCACGCGCATCGAGCGCACCGAAATCATCGCCCTCCGCGCACTCGACGTCATCAAGCAGGAGGCCGGCGAAAAGAACGTCCGCATCACCACCGATTTCGTCGGCGTGCAGCCGGCCAGCTATCCCATCAACACCATCTACCTCTTCACTAGCGGACCGCACGAAGCCGTCCTCAAAGTCGCGCTCCAACCCACCGCCACACTCCGCGGCGCGGAACTCCAGGAGCGCCTCCGCAAGAAACTCTCCGACGCGCTTCCCGGAGTCGCCTTCTCCTTCGAAGCCGGCGACATCGTCAGCCAGGTGATGTCGTTCGGTTCGCCGACGCCGATCGAGGTCGCAGTCCAAGGCGCCAACCTCGCCGCCAATCGCCAGTTCGCCGAGAAGCTGCGCACCGAACTCGCCAAGGTCGGCGAACTCCGCGATCTGCAATACGGCCAGCCGCTCGACTATCCCACCGTCCAAGTCTCGATCGATCGCGAACGCGCCGGACAGTTCGGCCTGAACATGGGCAACGTCGCGCGCTCCCTGATCGCCGCCACTTCCTCCAGCCGCTTCATCGAGCCGAACTACTGGCGCGATCCCGTCAGCGGCAACGGCTTTCAAATCCAGGTCGAAATCCCACAAGCGAAAATGTCGTCGATGCAGGACGTCGCCAACATCCCCGTGATGGAGGATGGCGAGTCGCGCCCGCTGCTCGGCGATGTCGCGAGCGTCGCCTACGGCACCACGCTCGGCGAGGTCGACCGCTACAACATGCAGCGCATGGTCAGCCTCACCGCCAACATTCAAGGCAAGGTGCTCGGCGACGCCGCGAAGGACGTGCGCGCCGCGATCGCTCGCGCTGGAGCCCCTCCGCGCGGCGTCACCGTGGGTGTGCGCGGCCAGTTGCCGCCGCTCGAAGAGACCGTCGGCGGCCTCCAAACCGGCCTGCTGCTTTCGATCCTCGTGATCTTCCTTTTACTCGCCGCCAACTTCCAATCGCTGCGCCTCGCGCTCGCCGTGCTCTTCACCGTGCCCGCCGTCCTCTGCGGCGTGGCCGCGATGCTGCTCGTCACCGGCACCACCTTGAACATCGAAAGCTTCATGGGCGCGATCATGGCGATCGGCGTCGCCGTCGCCAACGCGATCCTCTTCGTGACGTTCGCCGAAATGCACCGCCGCGAAGGCGCCGACAATATCGCGAGTGCCACCTTCGGCGCACGCTCCCGCCGCCGCGCGATCCTGATGACCGCGTCCGCGATGATCGCCGGCATGATCCCGATGGCGTTGGGCATCGGCGAGGGCGGCAGCCAAAACGCGCCGCTCGGCCGCGCCGTCATTGGCGGACTGCTCGCGGCGACCATCTCCACTCTCTTCGTGCTCCCGAGCATCTATGCAATTCTCCAGGGCCGCGCGCGCGCCGCGTCCCCGTCCCTCGATCCCGATGATGCATCCAGCAGGTACTATGACCATGCGTAACGCACTTGTGATCCCACTATCGACAATGCTGCTCGCGCTTACCGCCTTCGCGCAGCAGCCGGTTGAAATGGTGGCGGTCGCCGCCAAGCCTGTCGATCGCAAATCGCTGCTCCCCGGCGAGTTCCAGCCGTATCAGGAAGTCGAGATTCACGCCAAGATCTCGGGCTTCGTCGAGCGCGTTCTGGTCGATCGCGGCAGCGCCGTAAAGAAAGGCCAACTGCTCGCCGCGCTCGATGCGCCCGAACTGAAAACACAGCGTGCCGAAGCGGAAGCGAGAGTACAGGCCGTCGAAGCGCAGCGCGCCGAAGCGCAGGCCCGCCTCGTCAGTGAGCAGGGCACCTACGACCATCTCAAGGCCGCATCCGCCACGCCCGGCGTGATCGCGGGCAACGACCTCGTCACCGCCGAAAAGCGCGTCGACGCCGCCCGCGCGCAGGTCGGCGCGGTCGAAGCCAGCATCCGCGCCGCGCAATCTGCCGTCAAAGTGATCGGCGACATGCAGCAGTATCTCGAGCTCACCGCGCCTTTCGATGGCGTGATCACGGAGCGCAACATTTCCCCCGGCGCGCTCGTCGGACCCGCCGGCAAGAGCCTCTTTCACCTCGAGCAGAACTCGCGCCTGCGCCTCATCGTCGCCGTGCCCGAGCCCGACGTCTCCGGCATCGCCGCCGGCGCCCACGTCACCTTCACCGTGCCGGCCTTTCCCGGCGTGACCTTCAACGGCACCATCGCGCGCGTCGCCCACTCGATGGACGTCAAGACGCGCTCCATGCCTGTCGAGCTCGATGTCAACAACGGGCAGCGGCAACTCGCGCCCGGAATGTACGCCACCGTGAACTGGCCCGTGAAGCGCGCCGGCGCAGCGCTCGTGGTACCCGCATCGGCCGTGGCCGGCAATACCGAGCGCACCTTCGTCATCCGCAATCGCAACGGCGTCGCGGAATGGGTGAGCGTCTCAAAGGGCGTTGCCATGGGCGCCGATATGATCGAGGTGATCGGCCCGCTGCAACCCGGCGATATGGTGGTGAAGCGCGCCAGCGATGAAATTCGCGAAGGGACGAAACTGAAATAATATGACGCGGGCAGAAATGTACCGGCGCCTCCGTGAGCACACCGGACCTTGGGACATGGTCGTAGTCGGCGGCGGCGCGACCGGCGCGGGCGTGGCTGTCGACGCCGCGACGCGCGGCTACAGCGTGCTCGTCGTCGAGCAGAGCGATTTCGGCAAGGGCACGTCCAGCCGCAGCACCAAGCTCGTGCACGGCGGAGTGCGCTACCTCGAGCAGGGCAATCTGTCGCTCGTCATGGGCGCGCTCAAAGAGCGCGGCCTGCTGCTCCGCAATGCTCCGCACCTGGTGCGCAATCTCGGCTTCGTCGTGCCGAATTACGATTGGTGGCAGGCGCCCTTCTACGGCGTCGGCCTCAAGCTCTACGATCTGCTCGCCGGCAAATACGGCTTCGGCAGCTCGCGAATTCTCTCCCGCGAAGAAACGCTCGCGCGCCTCCCGACCATCCGCGCCGACGACCTGCGCAGCGGCGTCATCTACTACGACGGCCAGTTCGACGACGCGCGCCTCCTGATCCACCTCGTGGCCACCGCGAGCGAACACGGCGCCGTGCTGCTCAACTACGCCCGCGCGGTCGCCGTCAACAGCGATGGCGTCCGCGTGCGCGACGAAGAGACCGGCGAAGAGTTCGATGCACCCGCCCGCGTCGTAATCAACGCCACCGGGGCGTTCAGCGATACGGTGCGCCGCATGGCCGACCCCACCGCCGCCCCGATCATCGCGCCGAGCCAAGGCATCCACCTCGTGTTCGACGGATCGTTCCTCTCCGCCGATAACGCGATCATGGTGCCGCACACCAGCGACGGCCGCGTGATGTTCGCCATCCCCTGGCACGGCCACACCCTGGTCGGCACTACTGATACGCCCGTCGAGCAGGTGCCCGCCGAACCCGTCGCGATGGAGGAGGAGGTCGAGTTCATTCTGCAAACCGCCGCGCTGTATCTGTCGAAGCCGCCGACACGCGCGGATGTGCTCAGCGTGTTCGCCGGCATTCGCCCGCTAGTGAAACACGGCAGCGCCGGAAACACCGCCGCGCTTTCGCGCGATCACACCATCCTGATCGAGGACTCCGGAATCGTGACCATCGCCGGAGGCAAGTGGACCACCGACCTCCACTTGGCGGAGGACTGCGTGAATCTGGCCGCCACGCTCGTCGGCCTCGAAGACAGTCCGTCCCGAACGAAGGACCTGCGCATGGACGGCTTCCACCCGTCGGCCGAGGACTTCGGCCACCTCTCCGTC
>JAOAPT010000943.1 GCA_025463045.1 Candidatus Solibacter sp. | reverse complement strand
AGCCGGTTGTTGGCGGCGATGACGAAACGCGGGAAACTCAGCGTCGCGTTGCAGGAATTCGGGTAGGTGGGATTGCTATTCGCATCGGTGCCGTTGGACGTGCCGCACAGAACGGGAATTTCCTTGTTCGTGGTGTCGTTGGGATCGACCGTGAAGCCGTAGTTGGCGACCGAACTGACCATATCGGGCTGACCGACGACCACGTCGGCGGCCTGCTGGTTGGCGGAGGGAATCGTGTTCCAGATCAGCACGCGGTTATAGCCCAGGTCGGTGACGAACAGGTGCTGTCCATCGGAGCTGACGGCGACGGGGTTGAGGAGCTGCTTGGCGTTGACGTCGTTCTTCTGCTGGGTGAGGTCGGGCTGGATGAAGGTGGTGAAATTGGGCTGTCCGAGGACCACGTCGGCGGCGGCGCCGTTGGCGGTGGGAATGCGGTTGTAGATGAGAACGCGATTGTTCCCGGTGTCCGCGACGTATAGGCGTCCGTTCTGAATCCACACACCCTGCGGTCCGCGCATGCTCTTGGCGTTCGGCGTATTGCCGGGGACGGAGGCGGTGGTGAAGCTGGCCTGTCCGACGACCACATCGGCGGGCTGGTTGTTCGAGGAAGGGATGCGGTTCCAGATCAGCACGCGATTGTGGTTCGTGTCGGAGATGACAACGTGTACGCCATCGGAGGCAACGGCCGTCGCGAGGCGGAGCGAGTTGGTGGTGGCCAGGATGTTTTCGGTGGTGGTGGTGAAGTCGGGCTGGCCGAGCACTACCGTGGCCTGACCGACACAGGCAGGGCATTTCTTGTTATACGTCAGCGGGTCGGTGGGCTGAGGCAGCATACCCGAAAGGTTCTGGAACAGGAGAACGCGGTGATTGCTGGGGGACGCTCCGACGCGGTTCGAATCGGCAACGAACAGGGTATCGGCGGCATAGGCCAGACCGCTGGCCGCGCCGATGACCGAGTCGCTGGAGTTGGAATCCTGCGAGGTGAATGTCTGCTGCCCGATCACAAGCCGCGCGGCTTGTCCCGTGGTGAAGTCGGCGGCGAACATGCTCGCCGCGCCGAGAAGGAATACAGGAATGCACTTCATGCGCAATATCGATTGACGTTTAAACGTAGTATTTGAAGCTCTAATTATAGCAAGGCTTTCGCCCGCCGCCGCCCGGTTCCGAGGTGGTGTCCAACGGTCACACTGCTGTGCCCATTCGGCACGCTCCAGGAACGGGAACCCAATGAACTGCAAGCACTTTTACCGACATGCAAGGTCTCAATGCAAGGAGAATGCCAGTTGCGGACGGCGCTTCCCGGGGGGCGCATATCCGCAAGCAAAAAGAGAAACCTCTAGCCGCCGTTGAACGCCGATCAACGCCGATAAAAAAGAAGGCTTAGGGTTGAACTGGTCGAATCTGCCGGATCGAAAAGCAGATTGGGACGGCTAGGGCAGGCTTTAGAATGCAAAAGGGATCGACGATAGCCTTTGCAGGAAGCGGAGGAAATTTAGGATGAAGATATTTTGGATGGTGATGGGGATGGCGTTGCTGCCCGCCGTTTACCGGCAGGACGCTTACGCGCAGAAGTTGGCCAATCCGTTTTTCGCCTTCGATAACGGCACGGGGCGCGATCAGAAGGTGCCGCTTGCAGAACAGGCGGAACTGGTGAAGCGGACGGGGTATGCGGGGATCGGCTACACGGGCGCATTGAAGGTGCCCGAGATGCTGCACGAACTCGAGAGCCGCGGCTTGAAGATGTTCAGCATTTATGTCGCGGTGCGCGTGGAGGCGGACAAGCCGGCTTACGACGCGGCGCTTCCTGAGGCAATTCGGCAGTTGAAAGGGCACGGCACGGTGATCTGGCTGACCGTTCAGGGGACGGCGCCCGACGGCGAGCAGCGCGCGGTCGAACGGGTCCGAGAGGTCGCGGACCTGGCGGCGGCGTCCGGACTGCGGGTAGTACTCTATCCGCATATGGGCTTCTTCGTGGGGCGAATCGAAGAGGCGCTGCGCCTGCGCAAGCTGGTGGACCGGCCCAACGTGGGAATAACGTTCAACCTGACCCACTTTCTGGCGGTGAAAGACGAACCCAATCTCGACCAGCGGCTGCGCGAGGCGATGCCGTACCTGGAAATGGTGAGCATCAACGGCGCGGAGCACGAAGGCGGTTGGGACCGCCTGATCCTGCCTCTCGATCGCGGGGCGTTCGACGTTTTCGGGTTTCTGAAGAAGCTCGTGGCGGCGGGCTATAAGGGCCCGATCGGGCTGCAATGCTATCTGGTGCCGGGCGATACCGAAGAGAATTTGAAGCGCTCCATGATCGCCTGGCGTAAATTCCAGGAGCGCTTGTAGAAGGCCGCACCGGAATCCGCGGGCACCGACGGCAAGCTCGAAGGAGCGGTATGGGTGAACAGCAACAGCGGTTTCTGACGGCTTAAGTGTGCGGCCTACCCGGCTTGGAGGAAATCGAAATCACAGCCCAGGTGGGCCTGGGTTACGTGATCGAGGAAGAGGCGGCCGTAGCCGCGGGTGTAGTGAGCGGCGGCGGGCTGGAAGCTGGACAGACGGCCGCGCATCTCCTCGTCGGTGACGTGAAGACGGAGTTCGCGGCGGGCGACGCTGAGGGTCACCTGGTCGCCGGTGCGGACCACGGCCAGCGGTCCGCCGATGCCGGATTCGGGTGAGACGTGCAGCACGACGGTGCCAAAGCTGGTGCCGCTCATGCGCGCGTCCGAGATGCGGACGCAATCGGCGACACCGCGCTCGAGCAGCACTTTCGGCATCGGAATGTGGCCCCACTCGGGCATCCCGGGAGCGCCTATGGGACCGCAGCCCTTCATCACCAGGACGGTGTTCGCGTCGACCGGCAGGTCCATGCTGTCGATGGTGTCGTGCATCTGCTGGTAGCTCTCGAACACGTAAGCGGGGCCGGTATGTTCGCAGAGTTCGGGCGACGCGGCGGTCTGCTTGAGGACGGCTCCATCGGGGCAGAGATTGCCGCGCAGCACGACCGTGCCGCCTTCGGCGAACAGCGGCTGATCGAGCGCGCGGATCACGTCGCGGTTGTAGCACGGCGCCTCGCGGACGTTGGCCTCGATGGTGTTGCCATTGACCGTCAGGCAATCGCGGTGGAGCAGCGGAAGAAGCTCGCGCATGACGGCGGGGACACCGCCGGCGAAGAAGAAATCCTCCATCATGTGCTGGCCGCTGGGGCGGACGTTGACCAGGAACGGCGTGCGGCGCGAGATCGCGTCGAAATCGTCGAGCACGAGCTTGTGCGGCGTGCGGCCGGCGATGGCGAGCAGGTGGACTACGGCATTCGTCGACCCGCCGGCCGCCATGTCGACCGTGATTGCGTTCTCGAAGGCCTGGCGGGTGAGAATGCGCGAGGGCTTGAGGTCTTCGGCGACCATCTCCACCATGCGGCGCCCGGCGAGTTCGGCGAGCGCGAGGCGACGCGAATCGGGCGCGGGAATGGCGGCGGAGCCAGGCAGCGACATGCCGAGCGCTTCGGCGACGATGGCCATCGTGGACGCGGTGCCCATCACGGTGCAATGGCCCGCGCTGCGCACCATGCAGCCTTCGATTTCCTGGAGCTCCTCGGGGGAGATCCGATTCATGCGGTAGAGATCGAAGATCTTGCGGCCGTCGGTTCCCTGCCCGATGGTTTTGCCCTGATAGTTGCCGGAAAGCGTGGGGCCGCCGGTGAAGAGGATCGCCGGAATATCGGCCGAGGCGGCGCCCATCAGCATCGCGGGCGTCGTTTTGTCGCAGCCGGCGAGCAGGACCACGCCATC
>JAOAPT010000934.1 GCA_025463045.1 Candidatus Solibacter sp. | reverse complement strand
TTCCACGTCTCCTACAGCGGCGGCAACGGCTTCACCGCCTGGGGCGTGAACATCAACACGCCGAAGAACGCGCGCAATACGGACGGCATCGACCCTGGGTCTTCCACGAACGTCACCATCACGCGCTGCTACATTAAAACCGGCGATGACAACGTCGCCATCAAAGCCGGCGGGAAATGCTCGCACATGACGATCTCGCACAATCACTTTTACACCGGCCATGGGATGTCGATCGGCAGCGAGACCAACGGCGGCGCCGACACGATCCGGGTCACCGATCTATCGATCGATGGCGCCGATAATGGCATTCGCATCAAGTCGAACTCGGGCAAGGGCGGCAAGGTCACCGACGTCGTTTACGAGGATGTCTGCATCCGCGACACGAAGAACCCGATCTACATGGACTCCGATTACGCCCATTTCGGCCGGACCGGCGACAAGATCCCGTGGTTCACCGGCATCGTTCTGAAGGATGTCCGCGTGGAGGGTGGCGGCAAGCTTACGCTACAAGGGTACGACGCGCAACACCGCCTCGGCATGGTCTTCGACAACGTGCAGTTCGACGACCTGAAGGGGATCAAAGTCCTCGCCGAACAGGCTGATCTGAAGTACGGCCCCGGTCCCGTCAATCTGAAGGTCACGGGCACCGATGTCACGGTAATCGGGACGCCGACATCTGGAAAGCCCAACGCCTGTACCGGCAAGTTCGTGCCGATTCCGGAGCGGTAGATCAGAACCAGGTTCGATTGCGATAGTCGATGTACGCCGGGCCGAAGGCGTCGTGGAGCACCTTGAATTCACGCCGGGCCTGTATCGCCTGTATCGTCATCAGCACCAATAGCAGAAAGAACAGCCAATAGACCGTAAAGACCAGGATCAAGCCAGCCAGCATCACGTCCGCAAATACGTAAATCGGATGGCTGATCCGCTTGTACAACCCGTGGGTGACCAGCGTCGAGGCCTTGGGCTGCACTGAGAACGATCGCCCCAGCTGAAGTCGAGATACCCCCACCAGAACGAACCCCGTAATTGCGAGAATCGCGCCAACAATGCGAGTCGAGGTCCAGGGAAGCTCTTTGATGCCCGGTAAGAAGAGGTAAAGCGAGACAAATACGACGGGGATTACGATGGCGGGAATCGGAATCCGCATGCAGAGGGAGTATACCACCGCGCGGCGATCCTACTTCCCGTACGTATCGGGAACTAGCACCGTCAGTGCATTGCGCACGATCTTGAATTCCGCCGGCAGACGGCCGGCCAGTTCGCCATCGATCTGAATGTAGGCGCTCCTGTCGGAGGGCTCGCCGATGCGGATGTCGTCGGCGCGAATTACGGTCACGCCGCTCATTCCTTCGAGCTTATTCAGCGCCATCCCGGCGAAATACTTGACGTATGCCGTCGAGCTCGCGCCTTCGAACAGCACGACCTCGAACTGGTCGTCCATCAGGGTGACGCTACGCGCGATTTCGAAATCGCCGCCGTAATTCCGCACCTTGCTCAAGAGCGCGAACGAGCTCCGCCGGCGATTGCCCGCGATCTCCACGTCGAACTCCGGCAGCTTCCTGCCCAGCAGGCTCCAACCCGCGACCCAGTACGCGAACTTGCCGGTCTTCGCCTTCAGGCCCGCGTGCACTTTGTAGACCACGTGAGCGTCCAGCCCGATCCCCGCCATCAACAGGAAGTGGCGCGACACGCGGCCGCCATCGCACGTCAGATGGCCCACTGAGATGCGCCGTGGCTTCAGCTCCGGCAGGCGCTTCGCCGCGCGTTCCAGATTGCCGCCGAGCTTCATTTCCATCGCCAGGACGTTGGCCGTTCCGCCGGGTAGAATCGCCAGCGGCACGTTCGAGCCCACCATGCCTTCGGCCGCTTCGTTGATCGTCCCATCGCCGCCCGCTACCACAATCAGGTCCGCGCCTTGCGCGATGTGTTCGCGCGCGATCACGCCGGCCACCCGGGGCCCCGTCGTCGGCGCTACCGTGACCTTGTGACCCTGTTGTTTGAGAATCTCCCCGGCGCGCTCGATGAGGCCGCCTCCGGTCCGTATGACCTTACCCGCACGGGGATTGAAGATCAAAACGGTCTTCCTGTAGCTGGTTATGGTGTTTGCTCCCGGTCCTCGTTAAATTATAGTTGAGAGGCTGATGAAAGATCCCGCCGCGGAAATCGAGAAGCTCCGTGAAGAACTACACCACCACGAGCATCTGTATTATGTTTTGGACGAACCCGAGATCACCGACGCCGACTACGACGCTCGCATGCGGCGTCTACAGGCGCTGGAGACCGAGCATCCCGACCTGCTCACGCCCGATTCGCCTACGCAACGGGTCGGGGGCAAGCCGCGCGAAGGCTTCATCAAGGTCCGGCACAGTTCGCCGATGCTCAGCCTGGATAACGCCCTCAATGAGGCCGAGCTCCGCGATTTCGACCGGCGCGTCAGTGAACTGCTTGGCGGCGCGCCATACCGCTACGTCACCGAACTGAAGATGGACGGCCTCTCGATGGCCGCCCACTTTCGCGGCGGCAAGTTCGTCAGCGCCGTCACGCGCGGCGATGGCACGACCGGCGAGGACGTCACGGAGAACGCCCGCACGATCCGCTCCCTGCCGCTACGCGTGAAGAAGGCGCCCGCGGAATTCGAGGTCCGCGGCGAAACCGTGATGAGCCGCCGCGCCTTCGATCGTCTCAACGCCGACCGCGACGAGAAGGGGCTCTCGCGCTTCGCCAACCCGCGCAACGCAGCCGCCGGATCGCTTCGCCAGCTCGAGCCTCAGGTCACCGCATCCCGCCGCCTGGAATACTACACATATTTCCTGCTCACCGAGGGACGTCCGGCGCGCGACAGCCACTGGGAATCGCTCAAGACGCTCAAGGAAATGGGCTTCAAGGTGAACGACAAGTCGCGCCCGTGCGACACGATCGATGAAGTCCTCGCCTTCTGCGCGCGCTGGGAGGCGGAGCGCGAAAACCTGCCGTACGAGATCGATGGCGTGGTGGTCAAAGTCGATTCGGTGGAACAGCAGCGCCGCCTCGGGTTCACCGCGAAGGCTCCGCGCTGGGCCATCGCCTACAAGTATCCGGCGCGGCAGGCGACCACGTGCGTCGAATCGATCGAGGAACAGGTGGGACGCACAGGCGCGCTCA
>JAOAPT010000892.1 GCA_025463045.1 Candidatus Solibacter sp. | reverse complement strand
GCGAAGGCCGCGCTCGCGGAGGGCGGCGTGCCAGCGCCGTCGGCGCGGACGATCGGTCGGCGCGTACGATGCGGTCGGCGCGTACGAAATCGGCTGTGCCTTCGGACGCCCGGGCATGGGGTATGACTTTCCAGGAGACGAGCTTGTCGGAGGTCAGATCCACGATGGCCTCGCCGGTTGTGTTGGCGCCCATGTCATACACCACGGCGAAAGCACGGCGCGGTGCGGAGCTGTTGCGGAGGACAGCCTCCTTGGGCGGCTCATCGAGGTAGATCTGGGCGAAGTCAGCGGTGGGCGGGAGATGTCCGGATTTGCTGACGATGCTTGACACCTCACGGATTTCCAGAGCGGTGAGCGGCGCGAAGGGGTTGGGCGCGGCACGCATGGTAATTCTAAAGGTTGCTACGTGGTCCCACAGTGGAACCCAAGCCCAACCACGGCTTCGCACCGGCCTAGTCGGGGACGCCGAGAAAAACCTGGCATCCGCACCGGCGAAAGCGTAGCGTGAAGCTGTGGTGTTCGCAGCACTCCTAATTGGCTGTCGGGTGCTCAACATTATCCACCACCCAATACTTGACTTGGCCGATTGCACTCCTCAGTCGCAGTCCAAACAGGTCCTTGAGTCCGGACATGAGCGCACCCTCGCCTTCATCTCCTAATCCAGGCTTGACTGTGCCCCCGTCCACGGGCTCCGGTGCGCTCCACTTCACGTCAAAGGTGTAATAATTCTTTAGACCAGTCTCGTTGAGCACCTGCCGATGCAACATCACCGTGAGGGCACGCGCCACGCCGGCCATGGTCACCTTCTTCCCGATCATTCGACCGCCGGAATCCCCAGCCGCGATGTTGACGAAGCCTTCCTTCTCGGGTGGCACCGGCGGATCAACTGCTTTGAGGGTGAGGCCTCCACGATCGACCTCAAGCTTGAGAATGCGCTCTTCGCGGCTCTCCGTATGCACCCTCAGGTGAAAGCGGCTCGCAAGCATTTCGCGCATCATGGCACGCACTTGTTCACGATTCTCATTCGGAGGGAGCAGAGGAAAGCCTTCCGGCGGCTTGGCAGCCACTGAGAATTCCTGCTCCTGCGCCCAACGCGGCAGCCCTATCAACTGAACGTAGCTTGGGATCTCGAAAGCAAAAATGATCATCGGGGTGAGCGTGATCCGTGGATCCACGAACTGGCCGCCGGGAAGAACGAAGCTGAAGTTCTGATCCCTGATGAGCCGAGGCGCATCGCGCGGAACTTCGCGAACAGACACTACTCCAAAGGCCTGTTCGTCGGCCCGGACGCTGGATGCGCTGAGCACCACTACCAGGGTCGCCATCAAGGCGCGCAATCGGTCAGCGCCGGTCACGACCACTGGCTCTCCATTCAGAAATACGGTCGGAGTGGCTTCGGCCTCGGCTCAGTTCTCGATTGGGACCCGCTCCACGTGCTCAATCATCAGCATTTCGACCGGCTCATTGCGGCGCTCCAGCTTCAACCCTAGCAAGTCCCGGATGGCGGTAAAGAGGGTGGCTGTAGGAGCGGCAGGAAGGTCGAGACTCATGTCTCCCGAAGCTGCTTGTGCTGCAGTGTACGAGGTAGGCGAGGGAGATCGGTCGATGGTCGGATCCGGCACCCAGGAGAGGTCGATGTCGTATGTTCCTTTGAGCCCGGTAAAGTCTTGCACCGGACGGTCCAGTCTGCCCGAAAGGAATTGAGCAAGCTTCGCCATGGTCATCGCACCTTTGAACCCTTGGGTGTTAGGCGCCGCCCGGAACATCACCTCGCCAGGGCGCAGGCCCATGCGCTTAAAATTCAAATCGGCCTCCTTGAATTTCGGGCCGCCCTTATCCACCACGAGCGCAAACACCGGGCGTGGGCGAGCCTCCTTGTGGGCTGCGAGCTTGAATCTCTCCACCAGCAGCGCCTGAAGCATCGCCGGGATCTGATCGCTGGTCGCGCCTTCCGGCATCTTGGCGACGATATCGAAGAAATCCTCATCGAGCCAGGAAGGTCCGACGATCTGGTAGGCTTTCACCTTGAACGCTTCCATTAGGATCACTTTCAGGGGGTCGCCCCTCAATGTGACTGTCCCAAGTCCCAGGGAGTTGTGTATGATGCCTCGGTCCATCCGCTTCACCGACGCCGCTTCGAACCTCGGCTGGTCCGCGGCGGTAAGTGAGGTGACCACGCAGACCGCAGACGGGACAATGGTCGACCGCAGAAAGCTTTTCATACGCAGTGTCCTACCCAGGGTTTCTGTTTCTTAGATCGCCTGCACCGATTATATAGTCAAGCACGTCTTCTGCGGCCGTTTGTCTCATCTCTCTCACCCCGACCGACTCCGGCAGCTCAGGTGAGGGGCAACTCTAGCTCTTCCCGAAACGTTAAGAACCCGGAAGCGCCTCCTGTGGGGACTTCGGGAAACTGAACCAACGGCTGGTACGCTGACTTCTGGACGGGGATTGGATGGCTGATTTTGACGAGTTCGCGGGCTTGCAGAACGACGAACACATCTTGAGGATGCTGGCCAATTTGCAACAGCGTCTTGGACCGGGATCGTTCCAGACTGTTGACCACTCGGAAGCCGACCTCAGGGCCGTGGGGATTGCCACCCTCGCAATGAACATCTACTTGCGTATGTCGCTAACGCGGACGCAGAGGACCGCTTCTACGTGGATGTTGAGCCCCTCCAGCCAGAAGTGACGTGCCGTATTCTGTAACAGGCCGACCTCGTGGCGGCGCACCTCCGCTCCGCCGCACTCGAAACGTCCAGGTAAACGGGGTCATCGGGAACCCACTCCCCTGCATGAGGAGTCGCCTTCTCGTGGACACTGGGAGACCACCAAAGAGAAGTCGCCTTGTGAAAGCTGACCGGCACTGCCAGCGACCACCCCCTGCTAGCCCGACAGCCCTCTTGAAAAACGACAGCTGCCGAACTGAGCCACCCGTATCACAACCCCTTCGCCTCCGCTAGCATCGCCCGCGCCCTCAAATGCTTGGGGTGCGCCGCCAGCACCGCACTCGCCGCCTCCGCCGCAAGTCCGCGATGCCGAACCGCACCCGCCGCATCCCACTCCGCCGCGAGCGCGCGCCCCATCCCCAATTCCGCCGCCGCCACATTCAGCCGCGTATTCACATCGTCGGGATGCTGCCGCATGATCGCTCCCGCCAACTCGAGCACCTGCCCATACCGCACCCGCGCTCGACCCGCCTGCTTCGCCGCCATCCAACCCTCCGCCGACCACATCCAGTGCCGCGAGAGGAAGCCGCCCGACTCCTCGAACCCGCGCCCGCGGGCCCGCACCTCCTCCTCCTGCCCGATCGCCTGCTCCAGCAGCGCAAGCCCCGCCGCCACCTGTCCCCCTGCGATCTCCACCCGCCCCTGCAACGCCGACAAATACACCACGTCCGCTTTCGAAATGATATTCTCCGGATCGGATTTCATCAGCCCGGAGAAAATCCGCTCCGATACCGCGAGCAGCGGACGCGCGCGCGCCAGTTCCCCGCGATCCACCAGCGCATTCGCGTAGTAGATCGCGATCGAGCCCTCCTTCCGCAGGATCTCCGCGTTCGCGCTGTCGATTCCCGGCGCGTGGATCAACCGCAGCGCAGCCTCAAAATGCCGGTCGGCCTCCCCGTACCGCAGCACGTTCGCCAGCGCGATCGCCCACGATTCCTCCATCAGCGCCTCATTACTATCCAGGTACAGGCGCAGCGCCGGCGCCTGCCCTTCCCGCGCTTTGCGCTCCAGCGGCATCAGCCGCACCGCTTTGTCGTACAGCGGCAATGCCGCATCCAGATCGCCAGTGTCGGGAGTAAAGCCGCCTCCCGAATACGCCCCGGCCGCATACAAATACGCTCCGCTGATCCGGTTGTACAAGCGCCCCGCCGGATGCGGCGACCGGGCCCGCACCGCCTCGAATTCCCGCGCCCCCTGCAAATACACCTCGATCGCCGACGCCGGACTGCCGCCGCTCAACGTCAAATGTCCCAGCAGCATCAATGCATCCCCATACGCAATCCGGTCGTCGAGCGTCGCCTGCGCCAGCGTGAGAATCTGCCGTCGAATCCGCAGCGCCTTCTGCACATTGCCGAGCGCCCCCGGCCGGTCGCCCAGATTCGCGAACTGCGGCATCCCTTGCGTCAGCGCCACTCGCTCGTATGCGGTCGCAAATTCCCGCTGCAGCGAAACGTCGCCCACCGCGCCCGGAGCCAGCCGGTCGATGTAAGCCAGCGTGTGACCCGTGATCAGCGCCCGCGCCGGAGTCGAGCCCGGGAGCCGCTCCAGCAGACGGTCCACCTCCAGCATGTAGAAGCGCGCCAGTTCCCTGCCCTGCTCGAACCGTAGCTCTGCGAGCGCGTGCTGCCGTTCCGCGATCCGCGCCGAACGCAGCACCGCCGCAAAGCTGAGTCCCGCCACTATTGTGAGAGCGGTTCCCGCCGCGACCAGCGTGCGGTGCCGCCGGATGAACTTACCCGCGCGGTACCTCCATGACGCCGTGTTCGCCAGCACCGGAAAGCCTTCGAGATACCGCCGGATATCGGCCGCGAAACTCTCCACGCTCGGATACCGGCCCGCCGGCAATTTCTCCAGCGCGTGAAGCACAATCTGATCCAGATCGCCGCGCAGTGTCCGCCGCTGCGCGCCACCCGCCGCAATGTCGCTCGGCCGCCGCGGAGCGTCCTCCTGCAGGGCCCGGAGAAATGCCGTTCGCGACTCGCCTTGGGCCAGCGGAGGACTGCCCGTGAGCAGTTCGAAAAGCAGCACGCCGAGCGAATAAATATCGGTCGCCGCGCCCGACACTTCCCCGCGAGCGTGCTCCGGGCTCGCATAGCGCGGCGTCATCCCCATCGTCCCCGGAGAACGCCCTTGTTCGCCAAACAGGCCCGCGACTCCGAAATCGAGCAGCTTGGGAATGCAGTCCGCCGTCACCAGGATGTTCGCCGGCTTCAAATCGCGGTGGACGATGAGACTCTGGTGCGCTGCCTGCACCGCGGAGCAGACCAGTAGGAAGAGCCGCAGTCGCTCGCGGATATTCAGATCGTGCAGCCCGCAATATACATCGATCGGAACACCGTCCACGTACTCCATCACGAAAAACGGGCGCCCGTCTTCCGTCACCCCGCCATCCACCAGGCGCGCGATCGAGGGATGATTCAGGCTCGCCAGAATCTGCCGCTCCTGACGGAAGAGGCGGATCATTTCGTCGCTGCGCAGTCCGCGCTGGATGACTTTGATCGCCACGCGCTGTTCGAATTCGCGATCGTCCCGCTCCGCCAGGTAGACCGTCCCCATCCCGCCGCTCCCCAGTTCCTTCAGCAAACGGTAATTGGTCACCCGCGAGCCTTCCGCCACCCCGGCGGGTATGATCGCCGCGCCCCACGGCTGCTGGTCGAGCGGGTCCGGACCAGCGGGCACCCACGCCAGATAAGCGCGAACTTCCTCGCGCAGCGTAGCGTCTTCGATCGTCTCCAGGTAACGCGGTTGCGCGGCCGCATCGAACTCCAGGGCCTCCCCCAGCAGCGCCCGCACCGTCGCCCATCTCTCCGCGGCTCGATCCATAGTGATTAGGTCGCGTTCAGTATGGCACCTCTTGCCAGGAATTACCTCGGAGCCGGAAGCCCCGGGGCTATAATCGATGCGGGAGGGCATTCTGCCCGAATCCGTCACGGAACTGTTGATCGCGTGGAATGGCGGCGATCA
The DNA here is from genome assembly GCA_025463045.1 of Candidatus Solibacter sp. GTDB lineage: Bacteria > Acidobacteriota > Terriglobia > Bryobacterales > Bryobacteraceae > Solibacter. The sequence continues at coordinate 246 of JAOAPT010000892.1, read as the reverse complement.
GGACGCGCTGGGCGATCTGATGCCGTTGGTCTTCGACGAACTGCGCGTTCTCGCCAACATCTACTTGCAGCGCGAGCGTCCCGGACACACATTGCAACCCACCGCCCTGGTGAATGAGGTCTACCTGCGGCTCGTCGATCAGGAACGCGTGAGCTGGGAAAATCGCGCGCACTTTTTCGGTATGACTGCCCGCATGATGCGGCGCCTTCTGGTCAACCACGCCGAAGCGCGCCGTACCCAGAAGCG
>JAOAPT010000799.1 GCA_025463045.1 Candidatus Solibacter sp. | reverse complement strand
CACAAAAAAAGGGCAGGCCATCGGCCTGCCCTCGGGAAACACACAGAATTACGACTTCTTGCGCGGGCGCGAAGAGGAGCTCCGCTTCTTCTGACCGCCTTCGCCGGAGCCCGACGTCTTGCGCGGTGCGCGCGGACGGCGCTGAACTTTCGGCGGCAATTCGGGGAGCGGGATCTCGCCGGTCGCGGTGGGCTGCCCGGGCACGAGCGGCTGCGGCTCGTCGATCTCCTCGTCTTCGGCGGGTTCCACCGGCTCGGGAGGCGGCGGCGCGGCGGGCGGATGGAATTCGGCGCCAAGGAATACGATCAGGCCGCGCTCCTCATCCACTTGGTTCCGCACCAGTCCCTTATCCTGCGCGTAGTTCAACAGCTCGCTGAATTCCTGGAAGCCGTAGACGCGCGGATCGAAGGCCGGGCGTTCCTGCTTCACCCATTCGAACAGTTCGTCGGCGGTGGAGCCGGAATCGACATCGAAGCGGTGAATCTCCAGGATGTCGCGGAGCAGCGGGATCGCTTCCTCGGGCTTCGAACCAGGCTTCTCGGGAGCGCCGCCGCCCTTCATGCGGATCATATAGCGGCCTTCGCCTCCCGTGACCTCGACGAAGTCGGCCTTCTGCAGCTTCTCCACGAAATCCGTGAACGAGCTCGCGCCGTACGCCTTCTCGTTGAACGTGGAATCCAGCTGCAGCATCGTGCTCTTCAGCAAGCCGAGCTGCGGGCGCACTTCGCGGCGTTCGAGAACGCCGAGCGCGCGCTCCACCAGCGGCATCGCCTGCGCCAGGTCGAGCGACACGCGCTTGTGCGGCGGACGCTGTTGCTGTTGCTGCGGTTGCTGTTGCTGGGGCTGTTGCTGCTTGTCCTGCTGCGGCTTCTCTCCGCGGTCCGAGTGCGAATGCTGCTGCGGAGCCTGATAGCTGGAGGAGCGCGGCTTGTCGTCCATCACGGATTCGTAAGCCACGAACTCGTGACAGTTCTTTTGCAGAATCGTGCTCGTGAAGGCCCGGCCGCCCACCACGAAAATGCGCTTGTCGTACTGCTTGAGCTTGTTGACCAGCGCGATGAAATCGCTATCGCCGCTGACGATAGCGAACGCGTTGATGTGGTCGTGAGTGAAGGCCATCTCGAGCGCATCGAGTGCCAGGTTGATGTCGGCGCCGTTCTTGTCGCCGCGCGGCGAGGGGTCACGCTGAACCATTTGCACGGCGTGCTCGCTGAGCGCACGCGTGGCCGATTCCTGCCTGCCCCAGTTCGCGTAAGCAAACTTAGTGACAATTTCGCCGCGTTCTTTCAACGCATCCAGCACGGCCGCGACATCGAACTCGCGGTGCAGTGTGCTCTTTACGCCGATTTCGATATTGTCGAAATCTATGAAGACGGCGATCTTCAGTTTCTGTTCCATTGTTGAATCCTTAAACCCGGCGGAAGGAGTGTTGGACCGGGTGGTCCATCGCGCCTGACGCGCCGAGGGGCCGCCGGCGGGCACAGTGTCCGCTGGCGTTGGTGCTTCGGCTGTTAGCCTCATGGGTAAGTGTATCCTAAATCCGCTTGCGCGGGGTGGCGGTTTTCCGGGGTGACGGCGGAAAGCGAGTTACACGCGCGCGTCACTGTTTCTCTTTGGACCGGGGCGCCCTCAATCGAGCGGCCAGAGCAGCGCCGCGTTCGAACTCCTCCTGTAGCTGGCGCGTACGCAGATTCTCGCGCATGTGCTCCAGCTTTTGTATGTAGACACTCAACGCGCGTTCAATGTGATCGCTGTTGGTGGCCAGTATGTCGCGCCAGATCTCGTAAGAACCGAGCGCGAGTCGAGTCATGTCTTCCAGCCCCGGACCGGCGGCGTCGAGCCGCGGCGGCGGGCCGAGTTTATCGGACACAGTGGCGGCGAGCGCCGTGGAGGCGAGCTGCGCGAGATGCGAAGTGAGCGAGACGACGCGATCGTGCTCGTCGGCATCGAGCACGCGAACGCGCCCGCCGATGCGGTCCAGCCAGATGCGGAATTCGAGCGCGCAGGAGGTGCGCAGTTCCTCTGGTTCGTCAGGTGTGAGAATCCAGGTGCGGCCGCGGAAGAGTTCGGCGTCGGCCGCGAGTGCGCCGCGCGTCTCCTTGCCGGCCATCGGGTGTCCGCCGAGGAACTGCGCGCGCGTAATGCACTGGCGCGCGAGATCGACGATCTCGCATTTCGTACTGCCGGCGTCGGTGACGAGAGTGCCGGGACGGAGCAGCGGGTCCAGGTGGCGAATCGTGTCGAGAATGCGTCCGATCGTCTGCGAGAGGAATACCAGATCGGCGTCAGGAACGGCTTCTTCTAAGGATGCGCCGCGATCGATCGCACCGGCCGCGACGGCGTCCGCAATGGCACGCGGCGAACTGACGCCCGTGATCGCGCCATCGTACCCCGCCTTGCGAAGGGCGAGCCCGAAGGATGCGCCGATCAATCCGGTTCCCACAATAGCTACATGGTTCATAACGAGAAAGACGCGCCAATCATGCCGCGACCCTTGACGACCGTACCCCAATCCGAGCCGCGACCGTGAGGGAGCGGTGGTCACGCGCCCCCCGCCCCCTAACGCTCTCAGTGTGCCTCATATCGTCCTCCCTACCGCGGGAGCAATCATCCGGAGTTGCCGCATGAGTTCCTCGAACTGCTCCGGCCGTAGCGATTGCGCGCCGTCGCTGAGTGCGCGATCGGGGTCGGGGTGCACCTCGATGAGCAGGCCGTCGGCACCCGCGGCAACCGCAGCCCGCGCCATCGGAGCGACCTTATCGCGTCGCCCAGTCCCGTGCGAAGGATCAGCCACGATCGGCAGGTGCGAAAGCGTCTTCACCACCGGGATCGCCGAGATGTCCATCGTGTTGCGCGTATACGTTTCAAACGTCCGGATCCCGCGCTCGCAGAGGATCACGTTGTAGTTGCCGCCGGCCAGGATGTACTCAGCAGAGAGCAGCAGCTCTTCAATCGTCGCCGCGATGCCGCGCTTGAGCATCACGGGCCGTGCCTGCCTGCCGAGCTCGCGCAGCAGATTGAAGTTCTGCATATTGCGCGCGCCCACCTGGAGAATGTCGGCGTACTCGGCGAGAACAGGAATCTGCGTCTGGTCCATCACTTCGCTGACGACCAGCAGTTTGTGCCGATCCGCGGCCGTGCGCAGCATGCGCAGGCCCTCTTCGCCGAGACCTTGAAACGCGTAAGGCGAACTGCGCGGTTTGAACGCCCCGCCGCGAATCACCTTTGCGCCCGCTTTCGCGACAACCTCCGCCGATTGCTCGATCTGCTCGCGATTTTCCACGCTGCACGGGCCGGCCATCACGACCACGTTCTCGCCACCGATCGACACATCGCCCACCTGCACGATCGTGCCCGCGGGCCGGAAGCTGCGGCTCGCCAGCTTATACGGCGATACGATGCGGTGCGCCTCTTTCACGCCCTCCATCACTTCGAAAATGGCGAGATCGAAATCGTACTTGCCGCCCACTCCGCCGAGCACCGTGTGGATCACGCCGGTCGAGCGGTGCACGTCGAAGCCGAGATCGGTGAGGCGCTCGATCACGTGTTCGATCTGCTCCTCCGTTGCGCCCTGTTGCATGACGACTAACATTTATTTGTCTCCATCGGAAAGCATGCGCTGCCGTTGAATGCTGCGCATTTCATCGATGATGCGCTCGAAGATGCGGCGCACCGCTTCCGGCGTGAGCGGGCCGTGGTTCGCCCCCGTGATATTGGCGAAGACCTGGTCCTCGCGCTTCGGCTCGTAGATGGGGAGCTGCGCGTCGCGCTTCACCCGCCCGATATTTTCCACGACCTTCGTGCGTTCGTTGAGCAGCGCCACAATGCGGCGGTCCACATCGTCGATCAGGACGCGGAACTCGTCGAGTTGAGCGCGCGCTTCTTCAGGCGTCATGCGGGCACTCCAAAGCCGCTCTTCAATTCGCGCGTGAAGCTTTCCAGTTGAATTTCAAGTGATGCGTTGTCCGCGTTCTGCTCGATCAGGCGGACGAAAGCGCTGCCGACCACGACGGCCTCCACCTGAGCGCCCAGTTCGGCGACATGCTCCGGTTTGGAGACGCCGAAGCCGACCGCAAGCGGCAGGTCGGTCTGTGCGCGCACCGCCTGAATCAACGGCGCGATCGCCGAGGAGATGGATTCCTGCACTCCGGTGACGCCGGTCCGCGAGACCAGATAAACGAAGCCGGTGGAATACTGCGCGACCAGTTTGATGCGCCGGGCCGTACTGGTGGGCGCAGCCAGAAACACCGTGTCCAGACCATGGCGGTGCATCGCGGCGACGTAGGTCTCCGCCTCTTCCACACTGGCGTCGATCAGCAGGCAGCCATCGATTCCGGCAGCCGCGGCATCGCCGGCGAGACGCTCGAGTCCGTAGGCAAGAACGGGATTGAGATAGGTGAACAAGAGCAGCGGCACCTCGGAGGTTTCGCGAATCGTACGCGCGATCTCGATCACGCGCGCGAGCGTGGTGCCGGCCTTGAGCGCGCGTTCGCCGGCGCGCTGAATCACCGGGCCATCGGCGATCGGATCGCTGAAAGGGACACCGAGCTCGATCAGGTCGGCGCCGCCGCGCACCATCGCTTCGACGAGTGCGGGCGTGTGGTCCGGCGTAGGATCGCCGGCGGTGAGATAAGCGATGAGGCCTTTGCGGTTTTCCCGCTTGAGACAGTCGAAGAGGCGGCCGATGCGCGTCATTACGGTTCGAGTTCCTTGAAGTTCTCGCGGTAGATATCGATGTCCTTATCGCCGCGGCCGGAAAGGTTGACGACCAAGATCTGATTCTTCGCGGCGGGCGCTTCCTGGATCGCCCAGGCAACGGCGTGCGCGCTTTCGAGCGCCGGCAGGATGCCTTCCGTGCGCGAGAGTTGGCGCGCCGCGGCGAGCGCTTCGCCGTCACTGGCGGCGACGTACTGCGCGCGGTTCTGGTCGCGCAGCCACGCATGCTCGGGTCCGATCATGGCGTAATCCAGTCCGGCGGAAACGGAATGCGTCAGCGAGACCTGCCCATTCGCATCCTGTAAAAGGTAGCTGTACGCGCCTTGCAGAACGCCCGGCGCGCCGCCGCGATATCGCGCCGCATGTTCGCCGAGTTCGTTGCCCCGTCCTCCCGCTTCGACTCCCACGAGCCGCACCGCGGCATCGGGGATGAAGGCGTGGAAGAGCCCGATGGCGTTGCTCCCCCCGCCGACGCAGGCGACAGCGACATCCGGCAGCCTGCCTTCGGCGTCGAGGATCTGTGCGCGCGCTTCCTCGCCGATCACCTTGTGAAAGTCGCGCACCATCATCGGATACGGGTGCGAGCCGAGCGCGCTGCCCAGCAGATAATACGTGTCGCCGACGTTGGTGACCCAGTCGCGCATCGCTTCGCTGATCGCGTCTTTGAGCGTGGCGCTCCCGTTGGCGACGCCTTGCACACGCGCGCCCAGCATGCGCATACGGAAGACATTCAGCCGCTGCCGCCGCATGTCCTCTTCGCCCATGTAGACCACGCAATCGAAGCCGAGGAGCGCGCAGACGGTGGCGGTTGCGACACCGTGCTGACCCGCGCCGGTCTCGGCGATGATGCGGCGCTTGCCCATGCGGCGCGCCAGCAGCGCCTGGCCCAGGCAGTTGTTGATCTTGTGCGCGCCGGTGTGGAGCAGGTCTTCGCGCTTGAGCCAGATGCGCGCGCCGCCGAGCGTTTCGCTGAGCCGCTTCGCGTAGTAGAGCGGCGTAGGACGGCCCGCATAGTTGTGCAGGAGTCCGGCGAGCTCGCTTTGAAATTCGGCGTCGTCGCGCGCCGCGAGATACGCGGCCTCGAGTTCTTCGATCGGCGCCATCAGGACCTCGGGGACGTAGCGCCCGCCGTAAGGTCCGAAGTGTCCGCCGGCGTCGGGTTGCGAGGTCATGCGCCGAGCGCCGCCTTGGCCGCTTGTAAAAAGTCAGTCATTTTCTTGATGTCCTTTTTGCCGGGCGCGCTTTCGAGGCGCGAGCAGGAGTCCACACCCCACGGGTGCGCGAGTTCGATGGCGCGCGCCACGTTGGAGGCGTCCAATCCGCCGGCGATAATGATGCGATGCGTGCTTTGCGCCGCGAGCTGCCAATTAAATGTGTGGCCTGCGCCGCCATACAGTTCGGCGGCCGGACCATCGAGCAGGAGCGCCTCGGCGGGCGATTGAGCGTAGCGGGAGAAGTGGAAGTTCGCGTCGACGCGCGCCGCTTTCCAAACGGTGAGCGCGGCCGGATACTCGTCGGGCGTTTCGTCGCCGTGGAGTTGGGCAATGTCGAGCGCGGCGATGCGCGCGATCTCCACCATGCGCGCGGAGGACTCGTTGACGAACACGCCGACGCGGCGCACTCCCGTGGTGGCAATGCGCGCGGCGAGCTCCGGCGCGACGAAGCGCGGACTCTTCAGATAGAAGTTGAAGCCGATGGCGGTTGCGCCGGCGAAAATTGCGGCGTCGGCGTCCTGCTGCGTGGTGATCCCGCAGACCTTGAGAATCATGCGGCCGCCAGTTCCCGTAGGGCCGCCGCCGGGTCGCCCGATTTCATCAGATGCTCGCCGACCAGGAACGCGCTGTACCCGGCGGCGCGCAAGCGCGCGATATCGGCCGCGTGATGGATACCGCTCTCGCTCACCAGAATTGCGCCGGATGGCATATGCTGCGCGAGTTCGATCGAGGTGTCGAGCGTGACTTCGAAGGTCGACAGATTGCGATTGTTGACGCCGATCAGATCGGCGCCGGCCGCGATCGCGGAATCCAGCTCGCGCCGATTGTGAACCTCGACGAGCGCGCTCAGTTGGTAGCGCGCCGCAGTCTCGCGGAAATCGCGGAGTTCGCATTCGGAAAGGATCGCGGCGATCAGCAGGATCGCGTCGGCGCCGTGTGCCGCGGCCTCGAGAATTTGCAGCGGGTCGATCGTGAAGTCTTTGCGTATGACCGGAATGTCGACCGCCCCACGAGCACTTTCGAGATCGGCGAGACTGCCTTGGAAAAACGTCTCGTCGGTGAGCACGCTGAGCGCCGATGCGCCGCCCGCCTGGTACATGCGGGCGATCCGGACCGGGTCGAAATCGTGCGAGAGGATTCCCTTGCTCGGCGAGGCTTTCT
>JAOAPT010000797.1 GCA_025463045.1 Candidatus Solibacter sp. | reverse complement strand
GAGCTCTCGCAGATTGAAGTCACGACCCCCTCGAAGCAACCCGTAAAGGCGTCACAAACACCCGCCGCAATCTTCGTGATCACCGGCGAGGACATTCGCCGCTCGGGCGTGACCAGCATTCCGGAAGCGCTACGCATGGCGCCTGGAGTCGAGGTTGCGCGCATCGATGCCAACAAGTGGTCGATCGGCATTCGCGGTTTCGGAAGCCGGCTCACGCGGTCAGTGTTGGTGCTGATCGATGGACGCACGGTGTTCACCACGCTGTTCGCCGGCACATATTGGGAAGTGCAGGACACCGTATTGGCGGATATCGATCGCATCGAGGTAATCCGCGGACCGGGCGGTACGATTTGGGGTCCGAACGCCGTGAATGGCGTGATCAACATCATCACCAAGGCGGCCAAGGATACGCGCGGGACACTGGTCGCGGCGGGAGGCGGGAATAAAGAGCAGGGCTTCGTCAATGCGCGGTACGGCGGCGGAAACGGGAAGAGTTTCGATTACCGGATCTACGGCAAGGCATTCACCCGCGGTCCCGAATATCACCCGGACCATCTGAATTTCGACGATTGGCGCGCCGCGCAAACCGGATTCCGCGCGGACTGGAGCCGGGGAGCTCGCGACAACTTCACGCTCCAAGGCGACATCTACAAAGTGGACGCTGGCGAGGGTGTCGAGGCCACCTCTTACACCCCGCCCTACCGGCGAATCGTGTATTCCAATGCGCTGCTCTCCGGCGGAAACGTGATGTGGCGCTGGACGAGAACAGTGAGCGACCGCAACGATTTTCAGGTGCAGGCCTACTTTGACCGCACGAATCGCGACGAGGCTAACTTCCGCGAGTCGCGCAACACGTTCGATGTGGATTTCCTGGATCGCCTGAAGCTGCCCGCACGGCAAACGGTCTCGTTCGGTCTTGGTGCGCGCGTGGTTCCGATCCACGATACGGAAGTCGTATCGGGGCTGACGTTCGTTCCCGCCAAGCGGACCGATACCCTTTTGACGGCCTTCGTGCAAGATGAGATCGGGCTGGTGGAGGGCCGCCTGTCGCTCATCCTGGGAACAAAACTTCTGCACACGAACTTCACGGGGAGCGGCGTCGAAGCAGAGCCGAGCGTTCGCCTGCTGTGGACGCCGACGGACAGGCAGACGGTGTGGGCCGCCTACACACACGCGCTGCGAACACCATCGGACGGAGAAGCCAATTTCAATCTCTCGGGATACAACCCAAACTCGCCTCCGGGTACGCCGATCTTCGCCCGCTTCATCGCCAACCCGGATTTCGCGTCGGAGCAACTGAACGGGTATGAACTGGGCGCTAGGCGATTATTAGGACGGAGGATTTTTCTCGATGCGGCGGCCTTCTATAATCATTATCACGATCTCTTCAGCGAGGATATTATCGGAGCGCCGTTCTTTGAGACCAGCCCGGGCACGCCGCATCTCTTGCTGCCCGCTCAGTTCCGCAACGGGCTGAAGGGCACCACCAAGGGAATTGAAATCGCGCCGGAATGGCGGCCCATCGACGCCTGGCGGTTGCGCGGTTCGTACTCGTACCTGCACATGAACATAGACAAGGCGCCGGGCTCCGGCGATGTGGGCATCGGGCCGGGAATCGTCGGCTCGAGTCCGCAGCACGAGGTGACCGTGCAATCTGGATTTGATCTTTCCAGGCAGCTTCAGCTAGACCTGACGTTTCGCTATGTGAGCGCGCTTCCCGGCCAGCAGGTGCCCGCCTACTCGACGGGCGATGTGCGGCTGGGCTGGCGGGTGGTCCCGCAATTCGAAATCTCGTTCGTTGGACGAAATCTGTTCCAGCCTCACCATCCCGAGTACGGCACCGACCCCGGCCCCCTGGTGGGCATTCGTAGAAGTGTCTTCGCCCAAATGACATGGAGCAAGTGACCCGGGAGCGCTCTCAACAAGGCCGCAGAATGCCGGGACGGCTGGCGCTGGTTCTCGCCGTCCTCGGGCATTTCTTCGTCCAGTTGGGCAGCCAGGTCCCCGAATACCAGGTGAAAGCCGTCTTCCTCCTCAACTTCACGAAGTTCATCGAATGGCCGGCGGCGGCCTTCGCGGCCCCCGAATCGCCGATCGAAATCTGTGTGATGGGCGAGGATCCATTCGGCAAGGTGCTGGACCAGGTCCTGGCGGGAGAGGTGGTGCAAGGACGGAGGGTCGTGGCGCAGAGAATCAAGAACCTGCCGGCGCCAAAGACATGTCAGGTGCTCTTCGTTGCCAAGCCCGAAAAGGATGTCACGAAAGGTCTTTCGGCGTTGGGACCGGGAGTGTTGACGGTGGGCGAGGGCGAGAGTTTCGTGAGAGGTGGCGGAGCGATTGCTTTTGAAATTGAAAACCGCCGTGTGCGGTTCCGTATCAATGAGACCGTGGCGGCGAATGCGGGGCTCGTCGTCAGCTCCAAACTGTTGAATATCGCGAGATCCATCGAACGCGAATAGAAACTGCGCCGCGGCGAAGTGAACAATGCGTAACTTTCGCGACATTCCGATCCGGCAGAAGCTGATGGTGATCACGATGACGACCACCATCGTGGCGCTGCTGCTGGCCGCCGCGGGAATTCTTGCATCGGACACGTACTTCTTCCGCCGCAGCTTGCAGCGCGACTTGTCGGCCCTGTCACAAATCATCGCCGACGCCAGCACCGCGGCGCTGGCTTTCAACGATTCGGAGGCGGCGAGCGAGACGCTGGCGGCATTGCGCGCACGCCCTCATCTGGCGAGCGCGTGCATTTACCGCGCGGACGGAACGGTGCTTGCGAAATACCTGCGGCCGGACCGGAGCTCGTCCGATTGTCCACCGGTGGGACAGGACCGAGCTCGCTTCAGCAGCAATGACCTGACGGTGTCGCACGCGGTGCTGCTGAGCGGACGCCCGATCGGGACGCTCGTGCTGGATTACGATCTTGGCGAAATCGGTGAGCGCGTGAGGGTGTTCGGCGGCACGGTGTTCGGCGTCCTGGTGGTCGCGAGCGTGATTGCGTTCCTGCTGTCGTCGAACCTGCGCGCCGCCATCGCCACGCCGGTGTCTCACCTGGTGCGCGCCACCACCCAGGTATCGGAGTCGGAAGACTACAGCGTTCGGGCACAGAAATTTTCCGGCGATGAACTGGGTGTGCTGGTGGACCGGTTCAATGAGATGCTGGCCGGCATCCAATTGCGGGACAACCGGCTGCGCACCGCTCTGCGGGAAAGGGAAGAGGCGCTGCACGATGCGGAGAAGGCGCAGGAGCGCTTCCGTTTCATGGCGGAATCGATGCCGCAGAAGATCTTCACCGCCCTGCCGAATGGCGACATCGATTATCTAAATCGCCAGTGGATGGAGTTCACCGGGTTGACGTTCGAACAGATGAAGGGCTGGGGCTGGGCCCAGATGATTCATCCGGACGATGTGGAGGAGAACATCCGGAGCTGGCGGCACGCAGTGGAAACCGGCGAACTGTTTCATCTTCAGCATCGCTGCCGGCGAGCCGACGGAGTTTACCGCTGGCACTTGAGCCGGGCTCACGCGATGCGCGATGCCACCGGAAATATTTCCATGTGGATCGGATCGAACACCGACATCCACGAGCAGAAAGAGAAGGAAGAGGAACTGCGTCGGGCGAACGAAGATCTGCAGCAGTTCGCCTACTCCGCCAGCCACGATCTTCAGGAACCGATCCGCAACGTGGCGGTTTACAGCGAAATCGTGGCCACGAAATACCACGACCGGCTGGATGCGGACGGACAGCAGTTCCTCGGCTTCTTGATGGAAGGCGGGCGGCGGCTGGCTACGCTAATCCACGACTTGCTGGCCTACACACGTGTCGGGGTGGTGGACGTCTGCACGGCGAAAGTGAATTCGTCGGCAATCTTGCAGGATGTATTGTTAAATTTATCGGAGGCCGTCCGGCAAAGCGACGGTAAGGTGACGTATGATGAGCTTCCAGAGGTGTGGATGTCGCCGGCGCACCTACAACAGGTATTCCAAAACCTGATCGCCAACGCACTGAAATATCGCAGGGACGAGCCCCCGGAGATTCACATTTCCGCGACTTTGGAAGGCGCCGGTTGGTGCTTTTCCGTGCGAGACAATGGGATCGGAATCGAGCCCAAGTACAGGGAGGTAATCTTTGGTGTTTTCAAAAGACTTCACCGCGACGAGAGGTACAGTGGCACCGGTATCGGTTTGGCCATTTGCCAGCGGGTCGTGGAGCGTTATGGCGGAAGAATCTGGGTCGAATCCTCCCTCGGACAAGGGTCGAACTTCTTCTTCACCGTCCCCCAAGTCCACCCGGCGAAAATCGCTTCCGCTCAATCTACTACTGGCTGAAGATAATCTTCCCGACGCGTTACTGGTGCGAGAGGCGATCAAACTCGAGGACTTGCCGGTCGAAGTATACATCGCAACCGACGGCGAGAAGGCGCTGGATTTTCTCCAGGCCGCGGAGAGAGATCCGAACGCTCCCTGTCCGGACCTGGTGCTGCTCGACCTGAATCTGCCGAGAGTGGACGGGTTGGAAGTGCTACGGAATATTCGGGCGAGCGAGAAGTTCCGCGACATTGCAGTGCTGGTGGTCACGTCGTCGGATTCTCCGAATGATCGGAGCGGTGCGGCTGAGCTGGGTGCGGGTTATTTCCGGAAGCCGGTGACTTACGCCGAGTTCCTGAAGATCGGACCGGTGCTGCGCGAGTTCATCCACTCGAAGGGTTTAATTTAGGCCGCCTGACGCGCGCGCCTCGGCTCTTCGAGTAGCAACGGACGCACTGCGCTCCCCTGAAAATGACGCGCCAAAAGCGATCATGCATTTTCATCCCTGATTGCGATTGCGGCCCCGAACGGGGCCATGGAGAACTCCGTTGAGAACACTCCAATCCGCCGACGGCGCGGCAAGCTTCCCCGCCGGGACGTCGCGTCCTCACCGTTGAATTGAACAACGC
>JAOAPT010001015.1 GCA_025463045.1 Candidatus Solibacter sp. | reverse complement strand
ACAGACGGGTGGTAGCACAAGAGCAGAAAGCGTCTTCTCGCGAAACTCTTAAATACTAACGCAAGTGGTCTGGAGATTGCAACTCGCGCCACAATCCCATCGAAACACCTCAACCACCATACCAGATCTTGGGGCGTTGCGTACAAATATCGCTATCTTCTTCTACCACGGCGGTTTATTGTAGTACGTCACGAACGCCTGACCGTCCAAAACGATCATCGGGTCGCGGACATTTTTCGGGTGATTCCGCTTCTCCAACTGGTAGGTGGTGACCTTGCCGCTCGCCGAATGCGCCGTGATCGTCGTCTCCGTCGCCGTCCACGTCCCCGAGTCGGACGATTCCCCCGTCGCCCCGCCGTTCGGGCCGTAGTTGTCCGTCAGCCCCGCATTTGCGTAAGTCCCGTTCCCGTTCAATGTCAGGCACCGGCTCGATTGCCGCGCTCCCTGGTTCACGTTCGTCTGCGAAATCCAGCACCACTTCCCCACCAGTTCCTGGTGCACGCTCCCCGGGCCGCTGTCTTCCTTCACCCGATTGAGCGTCACCGCGCCCTTCCCGCCCAGCAGGGTCAGGACATCCCCCCGCACCTCGAACCCCAGCGTAATCTGCGCCGATTCCCGCATCAAGGTCAGTTGATCGCCCTTGATCGAGTACCGCCCTTCCACCCCGTCCATCATCCCGGTGCTGTCCGCCCTGAACCTCGCCGTCCCCTGCGCCCCGCGCCAGGTACCCACGATGCTCCCACCCGAAGCCGCCGCGGGAGCCGGAGCCGCCGCCTCGCCCTGCCGCACAATCCGGTATTCCTTCCCCTCGCTCGTCAGCCGGAACCCGTTGCCCTCCGCGACCATCGTGAACCCGTAGGTCTGCGGGGTCTGCCCGTTCACATCGAACTCGCCGGTCGCATTGCCACCCGACGCTTTGACGCGCGCCGGCATCTTGTACCCCGCAAACGTGAGCGATCCCGTGTACGTACCGCCCGAGCCGCCCAACTGCAGCGTCACACCGTCGCCTTGAAAGGTCCCCACGAACGAATCCGTCCTAGCCAGCGGATTCTGCGCCTGCAAAGCCAGCGCCGCCATGAGCCCGATCCAGATCACGCGCATGGGCGCTATTCTAGCGCGCAATCTCCACCTTCATCAGCGAAAATCCAAGCTCCCGCGAGTCGCCCGCAATCGGCCCGGCGCCCGGACACTCGAACGTCAGGCGATTCATCTCCCCGCTCCGAACCGCTCCACCTGGCGCCACCAGGGTCGCCGACGACTTCCACAGCCCGTCCAGCCTGCCGATCCGCACCCCGTTCCACAGCACCTCCACCGGACGCTCCGGCAGCGCGCTCCCCGTGATCGTCACGCGATATTCCGGCACCCCGTCCGCCAGCGTGAACCCGACCGATGCGCGCCGCCCCGTCCAACAGTGATCCTGTTCGCACTCGTAGAAGCCCTCGCGTAGCGCATTCACATCGTCCGCCCCGATCGCCACCGGCAACCCGAGCGGCCGCCGCCCCGACTCGAACACCACCGCGCCAGTCACGACCACTCGCCACGTCTCCCCCGCCCCGCACACATACTGCCGCCCGAACATGTAATACCACTCCGCGTCCACGCAGAACGCCAGCCCGCGCCGCGCGAGCTGATTCGCGATCCCCGCAGCCGAATCCCAATCATCGTGCTGGAACACCCGGTGCACCGCGCCCTTTCCGCGCAATGTGTCGCTCATCCGCCCGATCGCGTCACTCCCCCGATCGGGATTGCGCAGCGTCCCGGCCATCGCCACCATCGCCACGAACGGCACGACCCATGCAACCCGCACGGGTACCTTCCACCTCGCCGCCAGCACGCCCGCGATAGCCCACAGCGCCAACAACTGAGTCGCGTAAATGAAATACCCGTTGAAGTTGTACAGCGCTCCCGTGATCCGGTCCGCCCACACCAGAAACAGCGCGCTGATCACCACACATTCGCCCGCCACGATCCACACAAACCGCGGAGCCTTGCGAGCCGCCGCCGCGCCGCCCAGCGCTGCCAGAAAAATCACCCAATAAACCGCGGCGTACGGCGTCGTCACCACTCGCGCCAACAAACCCGTCGCGACCGTCGAATCCGGCATGAACGCAAGAAAACTCCCGAAATACCATGCCGCCGTCATGATCCCCAAATGCGGGTTGGGATATCTCTCCAGGTACGCCCGCACATCGTCGAGATTATTCGGCCGGTCGATCGCCAACTCCGCCACAATCGGCACGAGAAACACCGCGAGGACCGCCACACTCACCGCAATCGCCTTCCTGTTCCGCACCGGTGAAACGCGCCCCGCCACCAACGCCGCCGCCGACATCCCGCCCGCGAACAAGATCTGAGCGACGTGCAAATGCACCATCACCATCGCCCCAAGCGCCATCCACGGCAGATGCTCCGCCCGCCCCGCCGCCACGCTCGCGCACGCCGCCGCGAAAAAGAGGAACGCGAACAGCGCCACATGTGGCATCCACGCCGACACCATCGCGCTCGCCGGCACCGTGCGATTCACCATCGACATCCACAACACCGCCGCCGCTAGTGCCAGCGGCCGAAACATCGGTGCCGTGAAATGTTTTGCAAAGATCTCGATCGCGCCGAACAGAAACGCCGTGTTGATCAACACCAGCGTCACCAGTTGCGCATTGAACGTCCCTGGCACAACGCGCAGCCAGTCGTGCCACACCCGCTCCCCGAACGCGAACAAATAGAAGTACACCGGACCCGGATGGTGGAACTGCCACCGCGAATAGTTCCCCATCATCTCGTGGAAAATCCGCGCCCCATACACCTGCAACGAATTCGCCGCATAGTCGCTGCCTTCCACGATCGGAGCGCGAAACCAGTGCGCATTGATGGCGAATACGATCGCCGCAAACAGCGCCGCCGCCCACACCTGCCTGACGATTCTCAATGCGTCCCGCGTTCCTCCGCGAGCTGCTTCCGATACGCCGCCTCCATCGCCGCCACCGCCTTCCGGTAGCCCTCCGGATCCACAAACCGCGCCGGATCGTACGCCGCCCCCGGCGTGTACTTCCTGTGCAGCCCGTACTGCCCCGCGTGCGACGAAAGAAAAATATCGCAGCTCAGCGCCTTCTGCTTTTCAAAGGTCCGCCGGTAATCCTCCGCGATCCCCGGATACTTCGCATTCCCCACCAGCTTCACGCCCGGGTTAATCGACCCCATATTCGCGATCAGCACGCGATACGTCCGCCCGCCCTCCTGCACCGGAATCGCATACGATGAGGCCCCTTTCGTGTGCCCCGGATGCAGATACACCGTGATCTCCGTCCCGCCGATCTTCAGCACCTGCCCGTCCGCGATCCGCTCCGCCACCTTCACCGGCGCGTAGTGATATTCCGGCGCGCTGAAATGGAAATCCGTCTTCCCGCCGCTCTCCAGCAACTCCGCGTCCGCCGCCGTCGCCAGCACCTTCGCGCCCGTGCTCTTCTGAATCTCCGCAAACGCCGCCACGTGATCGTAGTGCGCCTGCGTCGTCAACATCCACTTGATATCGGTCCACTTAAACCCAAGGTCCGCGACGCTCTTCTTGATCAGCGGCACCGAATCCGCCAGCCCGCCGTTGACCAGCACATTCCCCGCCGGCGTCACGATCAGGAAGCTCGCCAGATCGTACGTCCCGACATAATAGATATTCCCCACCACCCGGTGCGCCGCGAACGGCTGCCGCCATTCCGGCGAGTCCGCCGCCACGCCCGCCATCGACATCGCAATCGCCGCCAGTATTCCAAGTCTCACGCGCATCCTAATAGCATCCAACACTCGTGCGACGATTGGAAACGATGCCGCGAATCTGCATCCCCGACGACTACCCTCCTGTCCTCGCCCCGAGCGCCGTCTTCCCCGCCCTCCAGTCCCGCGCGCAGCTCGACTACTACGACACTCTCCCCGGCACCGAAGACGCCCTCATCGCCCGCATCGCCGACGCCGAAGCCGCCCTCAACATCCGCTCGTCCTCCTTCTTCACCGAACGTGTCTTCGCCGCCTGCCCCCAGCTCCGCCTCGTGTCCATCTGGGGCACCGGCACCGATCACGTCGATCTCGCCAGTGCCGCGCGCCACAACGTCGCCGTCGCCAACACACCCGGCGTCAGCGCCCGTTCGATCGCCGAACACACTCTCGCCTTGCTGTTCGCCGTCGCCCGCCGCATCCCCCACATGGACGCCGCTACCCGCCGCGGCGTGTGGGAGCGCGGCCAATCGATCGAGCTTTACGGCAAGACTGCCGGCATCCTCGGCTACGGCGCCGTCGGCCGCGAATTCGCCCGCCTGGCCCTCGGCATCGGCATGAAGGTCATCACTTGGACGATGCACCCGGAGCACTACGCAGGCGTCCCGTTCACCGATCTCGACGACCTCTACCGCGCCGCCGACGTCGTCAGCGTCCACCTGCGCCTCTCGCCCGAAACGCGCAGTTTCATCGCCGCCCCGCAATTCGCGAGCATGAAGCCCGGCGCCATCCTGATCAACACCGCCCGCGGCGCCATCGTCGACGAACCGTCACTCCTCCACGCCCTCTCCACCGGCCCCCTCGCCGCCGCCGGCCTCGACGTCTTCGCCCACGAGCCGCTTCCCCCCACGCACCCGCTCACCACATTGCCCAACGTCGTCCTCACCCCGCACTGCGCCGGCATCACGCCGGAAGCCCTGCAAGCCGGCCTGCAAATGGCCGTCGACAACATCTGGAAATTCCTACCCCCCCACTAAGTATTTCTTTTCTTATCGGCGTTCATCGGCGGCTAAAGATTTTTTCTTCTCACTCACTCCATCGCCGCTCCCACCCGCGCCACCACCCCGTATTCTCCAACTCCAGCGCATTCCAGCACTGATCGATCATCTTCGCATCGCGCCGCACCACGCCCTCGCGCGTCACACCGTCCGGCACCCGCACCAACTCGCGAAAACGATCGAACACCGCGCCCCGATCCCGCTCCGGCACCCTCGTCATCAGATGCCACAACGTCAGTCCGTCCCTCGCCCGCGCCGCCGACAGCACGCCGCCCAGCGCCGCACTCTCACCGCGCTCCAGCGCCGCCACGCCCGCCATCAATGCCGCCGGAGCGTCCTCATAATACGGAATCCCCGGCCCGCTCTTCTTCCGCGTGACGCACCGCGCCCCCGCCGGAATGAACGCCTCGTGATCCCCCACCTGAAACGCCACCCATCCGAGCGACACGCGCAGCAGCCCATCGCCCTTCGCATCGACATTCAACGTGTACTCGCACCCCAGGTCCACCGCGCGCGCCGACGGTGTGTCCACCACGAACGCCCTCGCCGGAGCCCAGATGAACGCATGCAGTTCGCCCGAGCGCAGCGTCAGCCGCTTCTCCGCCGACGCCTGGAGCTCCGAGTTCGGCGCCAAATCCACGCGGCCCACCGCGTCCGCCTCCAGCGTCACCGACGCGCTGCCCGTGCGCACCACCTGTCCGCGATGCAGCTTCGCGCCTGCCACTTCCCACTGCGTATCCGGCGCCGCCGGAGCTACCACCATCACCAGCGCCGCCGCCGCGCCGATCACCGCCGCCGCCACTGCCCATCGCGCGCCGCCCACCCGCCGCACCGGAGCCTGCAACTCGCGATGCCGGTACCGCAGCGGCGCGAGTACCCGCTCCAGCCGCTCCACCTCGGGATCCGCCGCGCCCGAGCGATCCCACAAATATTCGTCCTTCATTTCGCCTCCAACACTTCGCGCAGCATCTTCATCCCGCGGCACAAATTCACCCGCACCGAATCCGCCGTCAATCCCGTACGGTCCGCGATCTCCGGCCCCGTCATCCCTTCGACCAGCCGCAAAATCAGCGTCTCCCGGTACGCCTCCGGCAGCCCGCGGATCGCGTCCAGCACCAGGAATGCATCCTGCGTTGCCCCGCGCGGCGCCGCCACTTCCGGGACTTCTTCCGCGCTCTCCCGCGCCCGCCGGTAATAATCCATCGCCCGATTCCGCGCGATCGCGCATAGCCACCCGCGAAACGCCGTCGCCGTGCGCAGCCCGCGCAGTTGCCGCATCGCCGCGAGGAAGACGTCCTGCACCAGATCCTCCGCGTCCTTCGGCGGCACGCGCGCCAGCAGGATCCCGTGGATCGTCCGCCCATAGCGAACATACAACTCCCCGAACGCGGCCCGGTCGCCCGCCACTGCCGCGAGCACCAGGCCGTCGTCCTCGGAGATCGCCATTGCCATCGCCTGCATCATATCCAGATGGCGCGCCAATACCTACTGCAACATGCCGTCGACGTCCGCCTTCTCGAACGCCTTCATGTTGAACTTCGCATGCAGCCGGTCGACGCCATCCGGCCCCGCCGCGACCAGCGTGTTGGTGAACTGCTCGTCGTTCTTCCCGACCAGTTGGATCACCCACTTCCCTTCCTTCGGCCACTGCTGCGTCAACGCGAACTCGCCCGCCGTGCCCAGCGCCTTCACTTCCAGCGGGATCGTCCGCCGCTGCCCGTTGACCACCCCGATCGCCGTGGCCGTCACTTGGGCCTTCCCCGGATCGTGACACCCCACCGCCTTAATCACCACCGCCGCGCCGACTTTCCGCGCCTCCGCATTGGCCTCCGGATTCCCCACTTGCAAAAAGAATCCTCCCGCCAGCAACTGCCCGGCGCACGCCAGAATTAAAGTACCGATTGTCTTCCGCATTTCGATTGGCCCTCCTTCAGGTGCAATCTGCCGGTAAGACGCCGCGCACCCCGCGAGTGTTAACCGGGAACACGCACCTGCAGCATGGTGTCCAACCACACGTGCGGTTAACCGTTGCCGGGGTCACGCTCCTACTCACCGGGTGCGGCCCCGGCCTGGTCGCCCGAAGCGCTACTTGGAGGACATATCCCGCAATCGTATCCGCACCAGCAAATGATTCAGCGCATCGCGTGACTCGGGCTCACTCCGCAGCCTCGTCTCCGCACCCGCCCTCTCCAGCAGCGCAATCAACCGCGCGTATTCGCCTTCGTGGAATTTCAACTCGGCCGCCGCCAGCGTTCCCTTCTCCGGACCCGCCACCTTGCGAGCCACCAGCTCCGCCACATACGGCAGTTGGAACTCCTCATTCAACCGCAGCAGGTTCGCCTCCACGCGCCCGGTCCGCATCAAACAAATCCCCGTCAGGATCACGCGATACACGTACAACAGCGGCTTGACCCGCGGCGGATCGTGCTTCCGCAACAGCTCCCATTGCGTCGCCGCAAAGCCCAGATAGTGATGACTGTGGTGCCGCGTAATGCAGCCCTCCGCGATCGACTTCAATTCCTCGTGCTCCGGTGTCGTACGCACCACCAGCGGCGAATAGAGCTGCTCGAGCACATACCCATTCCGCTTCAAAAGCATCGAGAAGAACTTGTGGACGTCGTGCGTCACCAGGTCCATCTCCACTCCATCCCGCAGCCCCGCGAATTCGATCGTCTCGCGCTTCGGCAGCAGTCCCACCGCATCCCTCGCCGGAAGCACGTGCGCGCCGCGCAAATCGTAATCCGAATCGGGCGACGGGAACCCGTACAGGTGCGCTCCGCTGATCGTCGCAAACAGCAGTGGGTAAGGATGCCGCGCCGCCTCGGCCCGCAGCAGTTCGTAATCGATCATCGTCCGTACTCCGGAGCCGCCGCCATCCTTCGCGCCCGAATCAGAAACGCATTCGCGCGCTCGTAATCGGGATCCGCGGGCAGTCTCGTCGATCCCAACGCCGCATCGAGTTCCGCGTGAAGCGACAGCCGCCAGCGCTCCACTTCCTCCCACGGCACCTCGCCCCAGCGAATCGCGAGCAACCGCTCGCGATATTCATCGACGCGCAGCGGCACCAGCCCGTCTCTCAAAACCCGCACGCCCGATAGCAGCAGCCGGATCAAATGCATCACGTGCTTCCACCGCATCTTCCCGTGATTGCGCAGATCCTGTTCCAGCTTCTTAAACTGCGAAAGCACGTACGCATTGTAAGTTCGATGGACGTGCTGCGAAAGGAAGATCTGCCGCAAATCGATCAACTCCTGCGCCAGCGGCGTGCACACTTCCACCAGCGGTGAGTACAGGCACTCGAGCACATTCGGGTTCGCCTTCAGCGCCAGCCGGATGAACTTCTCGATCTCCCAATAGACCTCTTCCGCCTCGCTCTCCAGTTGCTCCGGCACACCCGCCAGCGAC
Organism: Candidatus Solibacter sp.; assembly: GCA_025463045.1. GTDB lineage: Bacteria > Acidobacteriota > Terriglobia > Bryobacterales > Bryobacteraceae > Solibacter. The sequence continues at coordinate 849 of JAOAPT010001015.1, read as the reverse complement.
CATTCGAGCTCCGCGGGCGGCAGATAGAACCCGCGACGGTCGGTGTCCGATCCCTCCTGATTCAGCCCATACGCCGTCGACCCAACCACGCAGCGGTAAATCACATACCGGTACAGGCCCGCTGGATCCTCGCCGCCCGGCACCGCACCCTGAACGTGTTTGAAGATCGTCAGGTCCGCCCGCGCAAACGTCTCTTCCGGCCCGTCCGCAAACCGCACGCGATACCCATGCTCCGGCGACGAAGGCGCATAGGAGATCACGCCGACCCGTCCGCGCTCCCGCGTCAGCACCTTCGTTCCCACTGGAATTACGATGTGCAGCCTGCCTCCTTTCACATGCAGTATGGACCGCTACCCGGGCGCGCGCAAAAAAGCAATCGCCTCATCTTCGAAAATGCCCTTCGAACACCCGAGCGAGACTCTTCACAGCAGGTCGGCATTCGAAGCCGCAGCATAATCGAGGGAAGCTGAAGGTCAACGTCCGGACTAACTTCCAAATCCCCATTAGTCCACCCTCGAGGTACTTCGCGTTAACCGCGATCTCGTACCATCCCGCCTCAACCTTCGCGTAAACAAATCTGCCCGCCGAGTCCGTTTTCACTTCGCGCGCCCTCGCACTACCTGCGCAGTCAAAAAGATTCGCGCATCCGGAATCGCCCTCCCCGCCGAATCCTCGCGCAAATCAATCCAGCCAACGCAAGACGCACCGGCCATCCTCCTTTACGATGGTACGATGGCGCGCATCTACATCGTCCGTCACGCGGAAAGCTCGGCGAACGCCGGCGGACGCTCCTCCGACGAAACGAGCATCCCCATCACCACCACCGGCGCGCGGCAGGCACGCGAACTC
>JAOAPT010000735.1 GCA_025463045.1 Candidatus Solibacter sp. | reverse complement strand
AAACATGTCTAACGGGCGTATACTCACAGAAAATGGGGACCCGCACAGTTAGGCCTTCTGCCAGGTTGGAGGATGTTAAGCGCGAGTTACAGGCAATGTTTGAGTCGCCGGTCTTTTCTCACTCCGCCCGGCAGACCAAATTGCTCGAATACCTGTGCAATAAGGTACTCCTGGGCGAGGCTGAACACATAAAGGCAGCTACGATTGCCATGGAGGTATTCGGCCGCCGGTGGGATTTCGACGAGAGTAAGGATTCGATCGTTCGGGTCGAAGCGCATCGCCTTCGAAGGAAACTGGCGAAATATTACGAGGGAGAAGGTGCGAAAGCGCACCTCCGGATCGTTCTGGCTCCAGGCGGCTATGTTCCCGAATTTCTGGTTAACGAAGCACATACAACTCCTGGCATAGTTACATTGTCAGTTCACCCTTGCGGGGATTCTCCCGGCCTACCCAAGGGCGGCGTGCCGGATGTGGGATCTGCATCACCGCAAGATCCAGCTAATCCCGCTGATCACCGCTCCTTCGCGAACCCAATACGCAAGCGTCGGCGGCCCGTCCTCTTATTGGTGATAGGCGGCCTCGTGCTGGCGGCAGCAGTGGGAACACTCTACATTGCGGGGGGAAGCTACACAAAGGAAGCCGGATCGATGGCTACTCGCGCCTTACAGGTATCTACCGCCGCAAGCGTCCCGACCGGCCGTGAGATCAGGATTCTAGCTGGCCAGACAAAGACTACGTATGTCGATCGATTCGGGAAACAGTGGGGGCGGGACCGATACTTCACCGGCGGAGTAAGTGAGCCGGGGCCGAAGGACTTCTACGGAAGGCCGCCAGACGCCGGCTTGTTTGGCACGATGAGGAGCGGAGAGTTCTCCTATGACGTGCCGGTTACACCTGGTGAGTACGAACTGCGTCTCTATTGGGCGGAACCGATCTTCCGGCTTGCAAACGAGAGCAACGGAGGCGGCGAGAATGAACGCCGCTTCAACGTCAGCGTCAATGGCAAACCGCTACTTTCGGCCTTCGATGTCGTCGCGGACTCTGGTATGTCGCCAGTAGATATTCGGGCGTTTCGGGGGATCACTCCGGATCGCGATGGAATCGTCCATCTCCGGTTCACGGCCTCTTACGGCACGCCGTTCCTGAACGGACTGGAACTGATTCCCGCCACGCCTGGCCGCACCGTCCCGATTCGGATTCGTGCTCATGACTTGTCCTTTACGGATCATGAAGGGAATCTATGGAGTCCCGACAATTACTACATTGGCGGCCGGCTGGCTACACACAAGCAATCGGTTTCCGGCACGGCGGATCCGGAACTTTACGGCGGGGAGCGATATGGCAACTTCAGTTACTCTATCCCCGTATCTCCCGGCAAATATGCAGTGACACTCTATTTCGCAGAAACTTGGTTTCGGCCCGATAGCGACGGGCAGGATAACGGCGGCAAGGGCGACCGCATTTTTGATGTCTACTGCAACGGGACCACCCTGCTGAAAGACCTGGATGTATTTGCCAAGGCAGGACCGTTTCGAGCGCTGTCGCGTACGTATCACGGTATTCGCCCTAACGGTCAGGGAAAGATTCTGCTTACCTTCTCGCCGACGAAGAACTACGCAGCGGTGAAAGCCATCCAAATAATTGATGAGCCCTGAGTAACTCCCCCCGGATGGTCCGAAAAGTGGATTCGCGGCCTCTCGCGGTAAATGCGAGGCTTACCGAGGATGGCGTGGAACCCGAACTGCATCCTCATGGCAGACGATAAATGGGCCTGCCTGTTGGTGTACGTCGCAGGGCTGGTTAATCAGAAACTCCTGCTCCAGAATAAGTAGCTCGCAGCCGAGAATCGGATTCTATGAGCCCATCTTCCCGCTCGTATTCGCCATTCGGATCCCGAGCGATCCACCCTCGCTGAAATCGGTATGCGAGTCGGCCGCACTGCACTTCAGGAGGTTGCCTGTGTCGCCCGTCACGCGCCCAGGCACGCTGGAAACCCCAATTGACTGTAAGCTATCGATTCTAAGGTGGCGGAGAGAGTGGGATTCGAACCCACGTTAGAGTTTCCCCTAAACACGCTTTCCAAGCGTGCGCCTTCAACCACTCGGCCATCTCTCCGATTTGTGCGCGAGGACTTTTAACAGAATAACACGACCGGGCGGGGAGCATAGAATAGGGAATAGTGAACCGATCCCTGATCTCGCGGCGAGCGCTGCTCGTCACTACTGCCGCTGCGGCTGCCGGGTGTGCCAGGCCGAAGGCGGAGCGCTTTTTGGGCTACTGTTTCGTGGCCAACTACGACAGCCATTCGATCGCCGCGGTGGATTTGACGCGGTTCAAGACGCGGGCGCAGATTGCGCTGGATGCCGCTCCGGCGCAGATTCTGGCGCGCCCGAAGGCGGCGAAAGCTTACGCGCTGGCGCCGGCGAACGGGACGATTTACGAGATCGATGCGGCGGCGCTTACGGTGACACGGCGGGTGCGGGCGGGAAACGACGCGATCGGGATGCGGTTGGCGCGGGGCGGGGAAGCATTGTGGGTGCTGTATCGCGATCCGGCGAGCCTGGTGGAGATTCCGTTCGATTCGATGCGGGTGGGGAAGCGGATCCGGCTGGGGGCGGCGCCGGACGATTTCGATTTAAGCCGAGAGGCAGATGAGGCGTGCATCGTGACGCGGAACGATCGGACGCTCGGGATTGCGTCGCTCGCGCAGGCGTCGATCAGCCGGACGATTCATGCGGCGACCGAGCCCTCGCTGGCGCGGTTCCGGCTGGATGGGAAGCAGTTGATCGCGGGGAGCCATGCGGACCGGAGCCTGACGTTTTATGACGTGCCGAGTGGGAAGACGGTGGTGCGGCTGCCGCTGGCGCTGGCTCCGAAGGAGTTTTGTTTTACCGATCAGGGTGGGCAGCTCTACGTGACGGGCGATGGGATGGACGCGGTGGTCAGCGTGTATCCGTATCGGACGGAGGTCTGGGAGACGCTGCTGGCTGGGCATGCGCCGGGGGTGATGGTGACGGCGGAACCGGCGAAGGCTCCTTCCTATTTACTGGTGGCGAATCCGGGCGCGGATACGGTGACGGTGCTGGATGTGGAGACGGGAAAACTGGTGGCGATGGTGACGGTCGGGAGCGGGCCGCGGCAGATCGTCCTGACGCCGGACTGCGAGTATGCGCTGGTGTTGAACGAGAGGTCGGGGGACATGGCGGTGATCCGGATCTTTTCGTTGGGTGGGAATCAGGTGGGCGGCGATCGGGTGAAGCGGTATAAGTCGGCGCCGCTGTTTACGATGATTCCGGTGGGGCAGCGTCCGGTGAGCGCGGCCGTGGTGGGGTTCAGTTAGGAGACTTGAAGAAACACCTTTAGCCGCCGATGAACGCCGATGAATGGGGATAAAAACAAGAGAGGCTTAGGGTGAAGTGGCGGGCGTGAACAGCGTGGATCGGCCGTTCTCACCTGACAGTTGGCAGCGGGTGGTTCGCGGCGATTACGAGGCGACGGTCATCGAATCGGGATGCCATTTGCAGATGCGTTTTTCGTAGCAACTGGTGTTCGCGAGGAGGGCGGGGCCGGCGGCGCGGAAGCCGAAGACGGCATCTTCAACGGGGCGCTTCTTTGCGCGGACGGCTTCGTAGAAGACGCGGTGGTGATCGCGGTGAGCGTCGTAGCCTTGCGGCGGGGTGAAGATCTCGGGCTCGATCTTCGCGGCGGGCTTTGCGCCTGCGGGATATTTTTCGCGGTACTGGCGCATGAAATCCTCCTGCACCTTTTGCGGGAAAGTGCCGATTCCATATCCCGGCTCGCGCTCCGGCGCGGACTTCTCGAGTCGGAGGGAACTCATGCTGGTGGTGATGACGCCCTCGCTACCCATGAAGCGGAAGCCGAATTGTTCCTGGGGGACTCCGCTCTTCAGGTTGACGCGGAGGGCCATGGTGAATTCGGGGTGCGCCTTCTGTTTGGGGTAGTCGAGCATGGCGAGCATTACGTCGGGGACATCGCGGCCGTCGTTCCAGTAGCGGATGCCGCCGGTAGCGAGGATGCGGTTGGGGCCAATGGATCCGGTGGCGACATGGAGTCCGCTGAGGAGGTGGACGAAGAGGTCGCCGGCGACGCCGGTGCCGTAATCCTGATAATTGCGCCAGCGGAAGAGGCGGATGGGTTCGAAGGGGCGCTTCGGCGCGCGGCCGAGAAAGCGGTCCCAATCGACGGTGGCGGGCGAGGCGTCGGGCGGGATGGAGTATTGCCAGGCACCCATGGCGGTGTTGCGGTCGAGCCAGGCTTCCACCATATTGATGCTGCCGATGGCGCCGGCGGCGATCAGGTCGCGGGCCTTCTGATAGACGAGCGAGGTGACATATTGGCTGCCGACCTGGAAGATGCGGCCGGTTTTTTCCTGCGCGTCGACGACGGATTTTCCTTCGGCGACGGTTTGGACCATGGGCTTCTCGCAGTACACGTCCTTGCCGGCGTTCATGGCGGCGATGGAGATGGTGGAGTGCCAGTGGTCGGGTGTGGCGATGATGACGGCGTCGATATCTTTGCGGGCGAGGACTTCGCGGTAGTCGCGGGTGGTGAAGAGCTGATCGCCGTAGACCTCGCGGGCGCGGGTGCGGCGGCCATCGTAGATATCGCAGACGGCGGCGAGTTCGACGCCGGGGATGGTGAGGGCGTACTTGGTATCGCCCATGCCCATGCCGCCGAAGCCGATGGTGGCGATGCGGATCTTGTCGTTCGGGGATGTCTGGGGGGCGGCTTGCGCCATGCCGGCGGCAAGGGCGGTTCCACCGGTCTGAAGAAAGTGCCTGCGCGTAGTCATCGCACTCATTCTAACCGGTGGGAAACCCATATACTCAATCGAGGAGATTTCGCATGAAATTGAGTGGTCTGGCATTGACGATTGTGCTCGCGGCATTGCCCGCAGCGGCGCAGGACGGTCCTTACAAGATTCTGAAAACGGCGAAGGTGGGCGGAGCGGGCGGCTTCGACTACGTGTACGCGGATGCGGCGGGAAGGCGGCTATACGTGCCGCGGTCGGGCGCGGGAGGGCGGATCACGGCGTTCAATCTGGATACGCTGGAGCCGGCGGGCGAGATCGCGGGGAATGCGCGCGGGGCGGCGGTGGACCCGAAGAGCGGGCACGGATTCGCGAGCAGCAAGCCGGTGGTCATGTGGGACACGAAGACGATGGCGGCGATCAAGACGATCGACGTGCAGGGCGGGCCGGACGGAATCCTATTCGATCCTTTCAACGAACGCGTGTGGGTGTTCAGCCACTCGGCGCCGAATGCGACGGTGATCGAGGCGAAGGACGGCTCGATCGTGGGGACGGTGGATTTGGGCGGCGCGCCGGAGCAGGCGGTGACGGACGGCAAGGGCCACATTTATGTCGACATCGAGGACAAGGATAACGTCGCGGTGGTGGATGCGAAGACGATGAAGGTGACGGGGAATTACGCGCTGGAAGGCAAGGGCGGGACTCCGGCTGGGCTGGCGTTCGACGTGAAGAATCACGTGCTGTTCGTGGCGTGCCGCAAGCCGGCGACGATGGTAATGATGAATTCGGATACGGGCAAGATCATCGACACGCTGCCGCTGGGCGCGGGGACGGACGGAGCGGTCTTCAATCCGAAGACGATGGAGGCGTTCAGTTCGCAGGGCGATGGAACGCTGACGGTGATCAAGGAAAATAGTCCAACGAGTTTCGCGGTGGAGCAGACGGTGAAGACTCCGGTGCGCGCGAAGACTTTGACGCTGGATAGCAAGACGGACCACGTCCTGCTGATCACGGCGGAGTTTGCGGCGCCTCCGGCGGATGCGACTCCGGCTGCGGGTGGTCGCGGTGGACGCGGGGCGATGGTGCCGGACTCGTTTTCGATTTTGGTCGTGGGGAAGTAGGCAATAGGCTTAGTTTGGCAACTCACTGTCAGTAGCTCGCGGCGCCGCGATTGTGCATCTTTCTTTACAGAATTGGACTGGCAGACGGACTCATAATTGCGGGTATCGAGGACTTACCCGTGAACTTAGAGGATACGATTGCCCACTTGAACCGCCTGATTGAGACAAGTAAAGACGGGGAGCTGGGCTACCGCACCGCTTCACACCATGTGCGGAATCCCCAGCTTCAGACGATTTTTGAAGACTACGAGAAACAGCGCGCCCATTTCGCCCGGCAGCTTCAGAGCGAGGTGGAGCGGTTGGGCGGGGATGCCGGGGCGTCGGGATCGCTGGCCGCGGCGATTCACCGGGGCTGGATCGATGTGAAATCCGCGCTTTCGGGCGGGGATGGGAGCGCGATCGTGGCGGCGTGCGAGGCGGGGGAGGAGGGGGCCGTCGCGGCGTACGAGAAGGTCCTCGACATGGATATTTCGGGAGAGACGCGGACGCTGGTGAGCAATCAGTCTCAGCAGGTGCGGGAAGCGCATGAGCACATGATGCGACTGAAAGAAAGTAAGACCGCGGCGGCGGGCTCTTCGACCAACGATATGAAGCAGAAAGTGTAAAGGGTCCGCCTGGGTAGATCGGACCCTTGCACTCAGAGGGTTGGCAGCGGGAGGGGTCTCGCTGCCAAGGATGCTGCTGATCTCAATATAACTATTTAAGATGCGATTGTCTAGTATTAAGCGCGACAAATTTATTCATTTTTCACGTAAAGAAATTCCAATCCACTCATAACTAAAGGCATTCTGGCAGTTCCGGTCGCCGTTTAGGTATAACAGCCTAACATGTGGCCAGTGTTTGCCCTTCGGCGGCTGCCGATTGTGTTCGTGGTTTTGAGCGTGCTGCTCTTGAGCGGCGGAATCGGCTGGGCGTTGGGGAACAACTCGATTCTTTCATTCATGCTGCTGGGGAGCTTCCTGATCCACATGGCGACCCGGCCGGGGCGCAGGGAATGGCTGACGGTGTTGGGCCTGGCGGTGCTCCTGCGGACGGCGTACGCGGCATTTCTGGGCTTTCATCCCTATTTCGGGTCGGTGTTGGTGAGTTGGGGGAGTTTCCTGGGGCTGGCCAGCCTCGTGGTGCAACTGATTTGGATGGCTCGGGTGCGAGGGGAAGCGCGGGCAGCGCGGAGGATCACGTTCTTGACGACCGGCGCGCTGCCGTACTCGTGGCTCATTCTGGCGTTTTGCCTGTCGTTCGTGACGCGAACTCCGCGGTCGTTCGATGCGTATTTGCTGGCGTTCGATAGCAGTTTGGGAGCACCGGTGAGTTTCGTTTTCGGGCGATACCTGGCGGAGAACGCGCTGCTGCGGCATTTGACGAAGACGGTATACGACGCGCTGCCGCTCGGGGCGTCGTGCATTCTGGCGTGGAACAATCGCAGCCGCTTCCGTCCGGTAAGCGTGATCCCGATGTACATCACGATGATGGTTCTGGGATACGGGCTGTACTGGCTGTATCCGGCGGCGGGTCCGGCGTTCGCATACCGGGGAATGTTTCCGTTCGCGTCGCCGGAAAAGTGGCAGATTCTGGCGATGGGGGTGGCGCCGTTCGACGCACCGCGCAATGCGATGCCGTCGCTGCACTTTGGCGCGATGCTACTGCTGATGTGGAACTCGCGGTCATGGCCGGTGGCGGGGCGAGTGGCCGCGGCGGCGTTTTCGTGCGGGATCGCATTCGCTACGCTCGGGTTGGGCGAGCACTACCTGATCGATTTGGTGGTGGCTTTCCCGTTCATGCTGGCGCTGCAGGCGGCGTGGTCGGAATCGGTGCCGCTGCGTTCGGCGTGCCGGTATCAGGCGATGGCGGCGGGTGGGATGGCGACGGCGGCGTGGTTTCTGGCGCTGCGGTGGGGGCTGCCGGCGTTCCTCGCGTCGGCGCCGCTGGCGTGGGGGTGCGTCGTGCTAACGGTGGGCGGCACGATCTGGATGGAGCGGCGGCTGGCGCGGGTGGCCTGGGGACTCGATGGCGTGGCGGTGTCGGCGGCTGGTGACTCGCTGTGCCGGGCTGCTTCGACGACTGCGTAATTCCGCTTGGCTGATAATTCAAGATAGTTTAACGTTGCTCCGGATATGAAGGGCTCGGAGTATGCGGGCTCGCTTGCTATTTCTGTCGCGAAACAGCGGGGAATGGCGGAGTTGGGGCGGACGACCTGCTGCCTGGATGTTTGCCCGGGATCTCGCGGTTCGGGATCGCGCAGTTAGGACCGTGGACGTTCGATTTGGAAGAGTTAGGCGTGGACTGGCTGGAGGGCGCGGAGCGCGGCGGGCCGAAGGTGGCGTATTCGGCCCGGGCGGTGGAGTAGTTCGACATGGCGGCGCGGAATTCACGGGCGGACGAGGCGCGTGCGATCGGAGTGGATTACCAACTGGCGGCGTTCGCGGACGAACGGGCTGATCGGCGAGTGGAAGCGCGAGCGCGGGATTCCGAGCGCGGGGTGGCGGGCGGCGCTGGCGGTGCGGGCTCCGAGTGAGGAGGGCGAGGTGGTCGCGGAGATTCGCCGAGGGGCGGCGCGCGATTACCTGACTCCAGAGGAAGTGGCGGAGGCGTTGAGCATTCACGTGCAGGCGCAGCGGGCGTACGTGCGGTCGGGGAAGCCACCGGCGGGCCGGCTGGCGGGCGAGCGCGCGATTCGGATTCGGCGGGAAGATTTGACGGCGGTGTTGGAGCCGTGGGTGCCGCAACAATAACTCAGATGGGAAAAAGACGAGGCTATTTTCGTTGTAAGACGTGATTTGCCGGGATTACTCCCGAGGCGCTGATGAGTGCGGGGATGCGGGCGAAGACGTGCTGTAGCGAGATGACGTCGGAGGGGCAGCCGGTGAGGTGGGTGCGGGAGTGAGCGTTGCTCGGGCCGGCACAGAGGGATAACATGCCGGCCGGAAGATACGCATAGCGTGTTTCTTGATTTGTCGCAAGTCACGCGGGGGACAGATCGGGAGGTATGGGGATCTCTGTCCTACTTAGTCAGGAGGTCATCGAGATAGCTCTTGAGTAGACTGTACGGGGGGACGGGGGCTATCACCTGGCGGATGCCTTTGTATGTGATGACGAGAGAGGGCGTCTGGTTCAGGTTGTCCTGGCGTGCGATGGCGACGTCGGCGGCAACGGTGTCGTCGAGGTGGGCGTCGCTATTGACGAGGGCGCGGAGACGCTCCATGACGTCAGGCGGCAGAACTTGCGCGACTTCGGCGTCGATATCGCCGGATTGCGCCCAGATGGATTGGGTGCGGAAGATCTGATTGACGACGACTTCGTATTGACCCAGGGCTCCGGCGGCGTTGGCATAGCGCGCGGCGGTGCGGGCGTGGGCGTGCATGGGAAGCGGGAGATCGCGGTGGACGAGCTTGAGCTTACCGGTCTGGACGTATTCGGCGCGGAGTGTGGGAACGATCTGGTCGTAGATGGTGGCGCAGTGCGGGCACTGATAGTCGGTGAAGATTTCGCAAGTGATCGGCGCGGTGGGGCTGCCGGACTCCTTGAAGTCGATTGGAACGGGAACTGGCGCAGGCGCGGGCTTTTGGGCGAGCGGGACGGTGACGCCGGCTTGCGGGACGGGGACGCGGACAGGCGCGGGCGTTGGCGCGGGCTGCGGCACGTCGATGGGGGCCAGCGTGACGGGATTGCGGCAGACGCCGAGCGCGCAGCGGGCGGGGGTGAGGAAGATGCCGAGGGTTAGGATGGACGCGGCCATGGCGCTCCAGGCCCAGCGGGCGCGGCGGTGATAGACGCGGTCGCGCTCGCGAAGTTTGGCGAGGGCCGCGGTCGGGTCGGGCTTCCAGTTCGGGGGCGGAGCGAGCGTGTTGAGGCGGTCGTTCACCCAGGTTTCATTGTTCGCCAAAACGGTGGCTAAACTCCTGTCGGAAAGTGTGTTGGGCACGGCTGAGGAGCGTGCCGACGGACGCCGGATTGAGATCGAGGGCGGATGCCAGTTCGTCGTAGGAGAGGCCGCTGCCACGGAGAATGAGTAACTCGGATTGGCGCGAATCGAGGGCGGCGAGGACGGTTCGGACCTGCTCCTGCTGTTCGCGGAGTGCGTGGATGTCTTCAGGGGTGGGAGCGCCGGGGGTGGTATCGGCGAGGCTCTCGTGGCGGGTGGCGCGGGTTTGGCGGCGGAGCTCGTTGAGGGCGACGCGGACGGCGGAGCGGTAGAGCCATCCGGCGGC
>JAOAPT010000704.1 GCA_025463045.1 Candidatus Solibacter sp. | reverse complement strand
TGCCGGGCTGCGGCGCCACCGGCGCTACTGAGGCGGAAGTCACCCGCAATATCCAAACCGCCATCGAGAATCATCTGAAGAGTATGCGGGAGGATGGCGATCCGATTCCGCAGCCGACATCGAAAGTCGCGACGATCGAAATAGCCGCTTAACCCACCGCCACGCGGAGGAGTTCGGCGACGCTCCAGGCTTGGGCGACGCACCCACGCGGGGTGTGCGGGGCATCGCCGTCGGCGATTTCAGAGATTTGGCCGAGGCACGAGGTTTGCAGATGCGACTCAAAGGCGCGTAGCCAATCCGCGGTCCGCGAGTCGTCGCCGTTCACGCGGCGGTGCGCGGTGACGAAGGGGCCGATCAGCCAGGGCCAGACGGTGCCTTGATGATAAGCGCCATCGCGACTGATCACGTCGCCTTCATACCGCCCCCGATATTGCGGATCGCGCGGGGATAGCGTCCGCAGACCGAGAGGCGTGAGCAATTCGCGCTCGACCACATCGAGCGCGCGCCGGGCGCGAGCATCGTCGTCGAGGATGCGGTATGGCAGGCTGATCGCGAAAATCTGATTGGGACGAATAGCGGCATCGCGCGAATCGGCGGTGACGACGTCGAAGAGGCAGCCGGCCGGCTCGTTCCAGAATTGCGCGTTGAAGCTTTCGCGCGCGCGGGCGGCGAGCTCACCGAGGAACTCCTGCGAGCTGCGATCTTCGAATCGCCCGGCGAGCGATTCGAGAGTGCGGAGGGCGTTGTACCAGAGCGCCTGAATCTCGACGGGTTTGCCGGTGCGCGGCGTGACGACCCAATCGCCGACCTTCGCATCCATCCAAGTGAGTTGCACGCCCGGCTCGCCGCACGCGAGCAGGCCATCGCGATCGACGCGAATGCCGTAGCGCGTGCCGCGAAGGTGCCACTCGACAATCTCTTTCAGTTTCGGGTAAAGCTCGCGTAATAAGTCGTAGTCGCCGATGGCTTCGCCATACGCGCGTGCTGCCTCGAAGAACCAGAGCGTCGCGTCGACGGTGTTGTATTCGGGACGCTCGCCGCTATCGGGGAAACGATTGGGGAGCATCCCCCGATCGATGCTTTCGGCGAAGGCGAGGAGAATGCGTCGCGCGATTTCGTAGCGGCGGGTGACCAGCGTGAGTCCGGGAAGCGCGATCATCGTGTCGCGACCCCAATCGCTGAACCAGTGGTAGCCGGCGACGACGGTCTTGAACTCGCCGCGCTGGACGAGGTAGGCGTCGGCGGCTAGCGTGAGGCGCTCGACGAGAGCGTTGGTACACGGAGCGGCGGCGACGATTGCAGCGCGACGTGCGAGTTCGCGCGTACGGAGTTCGGGGGCATCGAGGGCGCGATGCGGTTCGGTGGACGCAATCACGGTGGCGCTGCCGGAGAAGCGGAGCACAATCGGGTTGAACAGGTCTTCGACAAAGTCGAGGCCGCGCTCGCGCTCTTCATCGTATTCGAAATGGAAGTACCAGCCGTCGCCGGGATCGACGGATGACGCGTTGTGCGCGAGGTACATCGCGGGCTGGTCGGGATAGGGACGCAGCTCCGTCACGCCGTCGCGCGTTTCGAAATGGGAGTTCAGCGCGTCGTTTGCGTGCGTGGTGGCATGGTAATCGCGGAAGGCGATCAGCGCGCGGAGCTCGAGCGCAGCTCCGGCGGGCACGGTGTACTCGATGACCGTCGTGTTCTCGCCATCGACCATGAAGACGCGCTTTTCGACCGTCACTCCATCGACGTCGAAGGTCCAAATGGGGAAGGGATCGAGGCGGAATTCGCGAAGGGAGCGAAAGCCCTCGGGATGAATCGCGCCGGGGTATCGATTCGTGCCAAGCTCGTAGCGGCGGCCGCCGATGATGAGAGTCTCCTCGAGTTTGGAGAGCATCACCACGCGGCCGACCGGCGGCTTGATCGCGGCCGTCAGCAGCGCGTGATACCGGCGCGTATTCCAACCGAGAATGCTGGACGACGCGAACCCGCCCAGGCCGTTGGTCTCCAGCCACTCCAGCTTGCGCGCGGCCTCCGGGTCTGCGCACACGTCACGATCGATACGAATCGCTTCCATCGCTACTCTCCGCTCTGCTGCAGCAGCTTCGAGACCAGTCCGGTCCAGCCGGTCTGATGACTGGCGCCGACGCCCGAGCCATCGTCGCCGTGGAAGTATTCGTAGAAGAGCACGAGGTCTTTCCAGTTGGCATCGTTCTGATACTGCCGGCTGGCGCCGTGCACGGGGCGGCGGCCATCGCCATCGCGCAGGAAGATGCGCGTGAGGCGACGCGAGAGCTCGGCGGCGACTCCCCAGAGAGTGAGATAGTTGCCGCTGCCGGTGGGACACTCGACTTTGTAATCGTCGCCGAGATAGTGATGGAACTTCTGCAGCGACTCGATGATCAGATAATTCACCGGGAACCAGACGGGGCCGCGCCAATTGGAATTGCCGCCGAAGAGGCCGGTGCTGGATTCGCCGGGCTCGTAGTCGACGCGATACTCGGTGCCGCCCACCGGCAGGACGAAGGGATGCTCGTGGTGCACGCGGGAGAGCGCGCGAATGCCGTAGGGCGAGAGGAATTCGGTCTCGTCGAGCAGGAACCGCAGGACGCGGCGGAGTTGATCGCCGTTGACGATGGAGAGCAGGCGGCGCTCGCCCTCGCCGGGCTCGTTCATGCTCGCGACGTTGGCGGCGAGATCCTTGCGGTGTTCGACGAACCACTCGAGGCGGCGCTTGAAGCCGGAGAGTTTGTCGACCACCGAGGACTCGAGCGTCTCCACCGCGAACAGTGGAATCAAGCCGACCATCGAGCGGATCTTGAGCGGCAAGTGGGCGCCATCGGGAGAGTGGAGCACATCGTAGAAGAAGCCGTCGTGCTCGTCCCACATGCCCACGCCGTCGTTGCCGAGATGATTAATGGCCTTCGCGATGTAGAGGAAGTGCTCCCAGAATTTGCTGGCGACGTCCTCGTAGCACGGGTCTTCACTGGCGAGCTCCATCGCGATGGCAAGCAGGTTCAGGCTGTACATGGCCATCCAGCCGGTGCCGTCTGCCTGCTCCAGGAAGCCGCCAGTGGGCAGCGGAGCGCTGCGGTCGAAGACGCCGATATTGTCCAGGCCGAGGAATCCGCCCTGGAAAATGTTGCGACCCTCGGTGTCTTTGCGGTTGACCCACCAGGTGAAATTGAGCAGCAGCTTGTGGAAGACGCGTTCGAGAAAGGCGCGATCGCCGACACCGCGGCGCTTCTTTTCAATCTTGTAAACGCGCCAGGCGGCCCACGCATGCACCGGCGGGTTCACGTCGCCGAAAGCCCACTCGTAGGCGGGTAACTGACCGTTGGGGTGCATGTACCATTCACGCACCATGAGGGCGAGCTGCTCCTTGGCGAACTCGGAATCGACCAGCGCGAGCGGCACGCAGTGGAAGGCCAGATCCCACGCGGCATACCAGGGATACTCCCACTTATCGGGCATGGAAATCACGTCGGCGTTGTAGAGGTGGCCCCACTCGTGATTGCGGCCGTTCTCGCGTCCGGCCGGCGGCGGAGGACAGTTGGCGTCGCCCCTCAGCCAGTCCTCCACCACGTAGTGATAGAACTGCTTGGACCACAACAGTCCGGCGAAGGATTGACGCATCACGTTGCGCGCGTCCTCGGAGAGATCGGCGGGAATGACGGCTTCGTAGAACTGGTCGGCCTCACGAAGGCGCTCGTCGAAGATGCGATCGAACTCCGCTCCCAGAGCATCGTTGATGCTCGCGTCGTCGAGCAAGCGAAGGCGGATAGTCGCGGTCTCCCCCGCCCCGATGGTGAGGCGATGGTGCGCGGCCGCTTTGGTTCCGGTGCGCTCGGGATTCACGGTCGGCGCGCCGTGGACCACGTGATCGTTGATGCCGTCTTTGACGTATTGCGGTCCGCCCGTGAAACCGTGGAGGCGCTGCAGATTCGTGTCATTGCCGGTGAATAAAAGGTCGGCGCGGCCGTCGGTCAGCAGCCAGCGTTTGCCGTATTGCGGCTCGTCGAGCTCGATCACGCAGGGGGAGGCGGCGCGCAAATTGGGGACGGGATCGCTACCGCCCCAACTCCACGTATTGCGAAACCAGACTGTGGGGAGGACGTGCAGCTCCGCGGTTTCGGGTCCGCGATTGGCGATCTGGATACGCACGAGGATGTCGTCGGGCGAGGCCTTCGCATACTCCACGAACACATCGAAATAGCGATTGTCGGCGAAGACACCGGTGTCGGCGAGTTCGAACTCGCGGCCCTGGCGTCCAAGCTTGCGGTTCTCGGTGCATAACTGCTCATACGGGAAGGCGGCTTGGGGGTACTTATAGAGGTACTTCATATACGAGTGCGTGGGCGTGCTGTCGAGATAGTAGTAGCACTCCTTGACGTCTTCGCCGTGATTGCCCTCGTTACCGGTTAGGCCGAAGAGGCGCTCCTTCAGAATCGGATCGCGGCCATTCCACAGCGCGAGCGAGAAGCAGATCTTCTGGTGACGATCGCAGATTCCGGCGAGTCCGTCTTCATTCCAGCGATAGGCCCTGGAGCGCGCGTGGTCATGCGGTAGATACTCCCACGCGGTGCCGCCGGCGCTATAGTCCTCGCGGACGGTGCCCCACGCACGCTCACTGACATACGGACCCCAGCGCTTCCAGTGGGATTTGCGATCGCGGGATTCTTCCAGGCGGAACTCTTCACTCGTCATCTGATCGCTCCTCGTACTGTTGTAGGACTCTGGGTAGGTCGCATTATTCCCGTGAAGGCGGATCGCGAAGGCGTTCGCGGACGCGGGCCGCGAGATGGGCTGGCGCGAAGTGCTCGCGAACAGCGGCCTTCAAACGGCGGCGTAGTTGCGCGCGGCATTCCAACTCGTGTCGGCACTCGTGGCAGCCGCGAAAGTGGAGCAGGATCTCGAGGTTGGTTTCGATCAGCAGTTCGCCATCCAGGTACGCGTCCAACCGCGCGCGCACACTGCGGCACAGGAGTTCGCGAAACGCTATTTCCCACACGTGAGTCATCCCCGATCCGACGTTTTACCGATTCCGTAAGCGCGCGCCGCATTCGCCGGTTTTCTTAGCAGCAGCCTCGTCCCCGGCTGAGGTGCGACATCACCGTGCCGATAGGGATTCCCAGAATCCCAGCTACCTCTTTATAAGCGAACTCCTCGACATCCACAAGCAGCACCACGGAACGGTACTCCACCGCGATGGCTCTGCGGCACGGCGCAATGGAGGAGGATTGACGCCCCATGTTGGCTCCTTGCACCTCTCTAATGCGGCGTGCGGCGCGCATTATTCCCGGCGAAACCGTCCGGGAATAAATTGGTATTAACCGGGATGAAACGTCTATGCGAACTCTTGGCGGGTGGCGGGGCGGATCTAGCAATGGCGGGGCGCGACATGGCAGTTCGCCAGCGCCAGTGATCGCGATCTGTGGGTGGCCGACGCCGCCAAAGACGCCCCTCTCGAGGACCCGCCCAAGCGGATTGAAGATTTTTCGCGCCGGCGGGAATATTCTGGTGGGAAGCCCGGATATACCGTTCGAACGGGAGTGGGTGCAGCGAAATGCTCTTCTCTAACAAGCCGCGGATCGCCGACTTTGAAGCGGCCGCCCTGCCACACCTGAACGATATCTACCGCACTGCCGCGCGGGTGCTCGGCGATTCCGCGAGGGCGGACGATGTATTGCAGGACGTGTATCTCCAGGCCTGGAAGTCTTTCGACCGGTTCGAACCCGGAACCAACTGCCGGGCGTGGCTCTTCAAAATTCTCTTCCACACCATCAATCACTACCGGCGCAAGTGGATGAATATTCGGATGGTGAAAGAAAGCGAGGAAATCCTCGAGACGACCGCGGCCAGCGAGCCGCCAATCCCGGAACACATCACGGACCAGCAAATGCTCGCCGCGCTGGATCAGGTTCCGCAAGATTTCCGCAGTGTGGTGCTGCTGGTGGACGTGGAAGAGTTCTCTTATAGGGATGCGGCGGCGATTTTGAGTGTACCGATCGGCACCGTAATGTCGCGTTTGAGCAGAGGCCGCAAGATGCTCCGCGAAATGCTCGCCGAAGTGGCGCAGTCGTATGGAATCGGACGCAGCACACAGGAAGGACGGAGCGCATGAATCGGGTTCAATTTGGAGAAGGCGCTTGCGAAAAGACGCGCCGTTACATGGACGCATACCTCAGCAATGAGCTGCTCGTGGAGACCAACCACGAAGTACTCCGACACCTGGATGGCTGTCCGGATTGCACGTCCGAGCTGGAAATGCGCGCGCGCCTGCGTTCGCGGTTGAAGTCCGCGGTACAGGCGCAGGCGGTGCCGCCGGAGCTGACGGCGCGGGTGCGCGAACGGCTCCGCAAGCAGGAATCGCGCTCGTGGTTCTCGATGAACCGGCTGTCCGCAGGCTGGCGGCCCTACGTGATGGCTGCGGCCGGAATCGTGCTAATCGGCACGGCGATCTGGGTGCGTCCGGCGGGCACAGCGCTTCCGGCGGTCGGCGACCGCGCCGCGCAGGCCAGCTACATCCAGAAGATCTCGGCTCGCGTGGCACGGGTCTTCAAGCCCGGCCTGGGCGATCACATACACTGCGCGCTGTTCCGCAAGTATCCGGAAAATCCGCCGGGAATCCAGGAGATGGAAGCCAAGCTCGGCGACGAGTACAAGGGTCTGCTGCCGCTGGTCGGGCCGGCCGTACCGGAAGGCTACAAAGTCGTGCTGGCACACCAGTGCACCTACGCCGGACGCAAGTTCGTCCACCTGACGATGCGCAAGGGCACCGACGTGATCTCGCTCGTGATCGCGCGCAAGAACGAGGGCGAGACGTTCACCGCGCTCTCGCCGGAAATGAATGCATCGGGCGTCCCGGTCTACCAGACGGCGACGGAGAATTTTCAGGTGGCGGGCTTCGAGAGCGAACACTACCTGGCTTTCGTCGTCAGCGATCTGAAGGGCACAGTGAACCTCGATATCGCCGTGGCGCTCGCACCGGCCGTACGACGCCTCCTTTCGTAACGGAGCTCCGTCCCGTATCATCGAAGGGATGAGCACCAACATCCAGAATCTCCTGACGCCCGCGCTCGTTGTCTTCCCTGAGATCGTCGATCACAACATCGACGTCACACTGGTGCGCCTGAACGGCAACCCGGAGCGGTGGCGCCCGCACGTGAAAACCGCGAAACTGATTTCCACGATGCGCCAGATGACCGCGCACGGCATTCGCAACTTTAAGTGCGCGACGACGCTCGAACTCCTCACCGTCTGCGAGGCCGGAGCGTCGGACGTGCTGGTGGCCTTCGCGTGCTGGGGTCCGCGCGCGCGGCGCGTGGCTGAAATCGCGCTTGAATTTCCAAAGGTCGCCATCTCCGCGCTGGTGGAAGACGCGCGCAACCTGACCGAGTGGAAGGCCACGCGCATCGGGATCTTCATCGACGTGAACCCGGGCGGCAATCGCACGGGTATCGAGCAGGATCGGATCGACGACATCGTCGAACTTGCCCGCGAGATCCAGCGCGCCGGCCTGGAATTCCGCGGACTGCACTACTACGACGGGCATCACCGCCAGGCCGATCTCGCCGAGCGGACCTCGGCCGCATGGGCCGGCTACGATCGCCTGATGGAGATTGTCGCCGCACTGGTCAGCGCCGGGCGTGCTCCGGCGGAGGTCATCACATCGGGGACGCCCGCGCTGCCTTGCTCAATCTCCTACCCGGGATTTCTGAACGCATCCTTCGTGCACCGCGTCTCTCCCGGCACCGTGGTCTACAACGACACCAGCAGCCTGGAGCAGCTGCCCGATTGGGGATACCAGCCCGCGGTGTTCGTGCTCGCGACCGTCATCAGCCATCCGATCGATGGGATCGTCACGTGCGACGCCGGTCACAAATCGGTATCCGCCGACGCGGGCATTCCGAACTGCGCAGTGCGCGGCAGGCCCGACCTGGAGCCCCTGGGCCCGAGCGAGGAACATCTGCCGATCCGCGTACCGGCGGGCTCGACGGCGCCGGAGCCCGGCGACTTGTTATACCTCTTGCCGCGCCACGTCTGCCCCACCGTGAACAATTTCAACGATGCCGTGCTCGTGACCGATGTCGGCCTGACGATCGTCCCGGTGACGGCGCGCGGGCGCGAGGCGCCGCTTCCCGCGGAGCCGGCGACCCCGTAGCTCACGTCAGCGCATCGAGCGCGGAACGCGGCGCCGCCACCGATCCGTCGGGTTCGAAGAGCGGCACCATACCGGCTCATACGAGAATAGAAAAATGGACGTCGTGAGGATGGATAAGTGGCTCTGGGCCGCGCGATTTTTCAAAACGCGCGCGCTGGCGGCCAAGGCCTGCGAACTCGGCAGGGTCGAATCCAACGAGCAAATCGCCAAGCCGGCGCGTCCCGTTCGCGTGGGAGACGTTCTGCGGATCAAGAACACGGGCGGCGAATTCGTTGTCGATGTACTCGGGCTGAGCGACATGCGCGGTCCCGCGGCCGCCGCGCAGCTGCTCTACCGCGAGACCGAAGCGAGCCGCGAACTTCGCATGAAACTCGCGGAGGAGCGGCGCCTGATGCCGCATTTCGAAACGCTGCGCGGTGAAGGCCGGCCGTCGAAGCGCAACCGGCGGGAACTCGGCCGCTTCCGAGGCCGCGATTGACCCAGATACCGGGCCCGCTCAGCGAACTCGCGAGGAACACGCTGCTCGTCGTCGGCGCGCTGTTTCCAATTGTCAATCCGATCGGCAGTACGCCGATCTTTCTTTCGCTAACGCGCGGACTCTCCGGCCGCGGACGCGCCGTGCTCGCACGCATGATCGCGGTCAACGGGCTGATCCTGATACTCACCTCGATCTTCATCGGCACGTACATTCTGGCCTTCTTCGGCATCTCGCTGCCGGTGGTGCAGGTCGGCGGCGGACTGGTCGTGATCTCCACCGGGTGGGCGCTGCTGCGGCAGCCGAGTGATGACGGCGACGAGGGAGACGGCAAGGGAAAAGAGTGCAACGAAGCCGACTTCGAACGCCAGGCCTTCTACCCGCTCACCCTGCCGCTGACCGTCGGGCCCGGGTCGATCTCGGTCGCGATCACCGTGGGCGCCAACCGGCCCGAAGGTTCGGAGTTGCGCTGGCCGGTGATCGGCGGGCTGGTGCTCGGCTCGGTGCTGATCGCGCTGTCCATCTACTGGAGCTATCGGTTTGCAGAACGGCTCGGACGCACGCTCGGCGATTCGGCGATGAACGTGGTCATCCGCATCTCGTCGTTCATTTTGGTTTGTATCGGAGTGCAGATTCTGTGGAACGGTCTGAGTGCGCTGCTGCGGACAGTGGTTCGCTGAGGAAGGAAGACCGGGGCTGAGGAAGGAAGACCCGGCTGTGGAAGGAACACTACAGGACGACGGGGGCCAAAACGATGGCCAAGCCAGGCAGACCGCCACCGATGAGAATCACGGAGTCCGGCGCGGGCGTGCCGGTCGGTCCGGGTTCGAGGAAAAGGTTCCGGTTCCGGCGCCACTGAGGCGTAGTTATTTCGAAACAACTTTCAACGACGCAGTGGCCGAGCCGTTTGCGGCAACCGAGATCGCCGCTGCCTTACTCTCAAATTGCTTCACGAACTCCGGATTCTCCAGGTCGTCGCGCGAGACGTCA
>JAOAPT010000659.1 GCA_025463045.1 Candidatus Solibacter sp. | reverse complement strand
AGTTGGCCGACAGTGCGGTACCCGGCGGAGATCGTGGCGCTACAGAAGAAATTGAAGGCGATGGTGAAGGTGGATCAGAAGGTGCGCATGGCCCCGAAGGTTTCTTTAGCCGAAATGGAAAAGGTGGATCGGCGGCATTTGGCGGAGGTACTGCTCAATCACGCGAAATACGGTTGGCCGCGGATTTCGGTGGTGGGCCGGGAGGCTTCGCACGATTACTGGCTGCTGTTGCAGCATCAGGATCTGGAAGTGCAGCAGATGGTCCTGCCCGATCTGGAGAAGGCGGCGGCGAGCGGCGAGGCGTCGAAGAGCAATTTCGCGTACCTCTGGGATCGTGTGCAGGTCCGGCTCGGCAAGCCGCAGCGTTGGGGTACGCAGGTATCGTGCAAGCAGGGCAAGGTGGTATTGGACGCGATTGAAGACCCCGAGCGGTTGGATCAGCGGCGGAAAGAACTGAATCTCATGCCGATCGAGAAGTACTTGAAGGTGGACTACCTGGTGCGCACGTGCGCGGCGCAGTAGGACGGATTTACGGTAACCGGTCTTGTGGTTCGGGCTCGGAATCCGGGATTTGATCGAGGGCCTCGCGGAATCGCTCCGCACTCGCCCGTTCACCGCGACGGCGCAAATAATCAGCGCAAGCAAACTGTTCTGACAGGGCAGCAGCGACGAACTCCTCGACGGAGACATGCTGTCGGGCAGCCAATTCCTCTGCGAGTCGGACGATCTCCTCGGGAAGCGAAATGGTCCTGCTCACGGCCATAATCCAATTGTCCTCAAAAACCCGCCCGGTGTCACGGCTCGAATTCCGTAAGCTTCACTGCCGCTGAAATCGCGGAGATTGTAGGTGATGAGGAAATCGGCTTGACTCGCCACTGCAAGGTCCAACAGGAACTCATCATCCGGGTCGGGTAGGGCGGGCCGGATCCGAAAGCGTATGGCGTGCCGCGATCCGACGCTGCAAAACATGTCGAGGATGGTGTCGACCACCCATTCGCCTAATCCAAGTCTGGCGGCCTCCCGTTTGCCGACCTCTTCGTATTCGAGGATGAGGGCCACCGATATGATTGGCTCCCACCGTGAGTCTCCGAGGAGGCTGATCAGTTTGAAAGCCGCGCCGCGCCTCGATCGGATTGCCGATACCAGCACATTAGTGTCGATGACGACCCGATCCATCGCGGCTCATGGTAGCACGCGTATCTTGCCGGTACTTATTCGTTGCGTAGCGCGATCACGGGGTCGACGCGCATCGCGCGGAAGGCGGGGATCAGGCAGGCGGCGAGGGCCGTCGCGATCAGCACCAGGGCTACCAGGGCATACGTCGCGGGGTCGTAGCTTTTGACTTCGAAGAGTTGCGACGCGAGGAGGCGGCCGGCACCAAGCGAAGCAGCTACGCCGACGACTAGCCCCGCGGACATCAAGACGGCTGCGTAGCCGAGCACCATGCGGAGCACGTCGCCGCGGCGGGCGCCGAGTGCCATGCGGATACCGATTTCCTGCGTCGCCTGAGTCACCGAATACGACATCACGCCGTAGATTCCGACCATCGCCAGGACCAGCGCGAGGCCCGCGAAAGTGCCCATCAGGAGCATGGAGAAACGGCGCTGCGAGAGCGACGTTTCGACGAGCGCGTCGACGGTGCCGACGGCATCGAGCGGCAGTTCGGAATCCATCTCGCGAATGGCGGCACGCACGCCGGAGATGACGGACGCGGGATCGCGCTCCGTGCGGACGCCGAAGTACATGGACGTGAACGGCGACTGCGCGGCGGGGACGTACATCGCGGCGCGTCCCTTCGATTCGAGTTCCGAATCGCGCACGTCGCCGACGATGCCGACGATCTGCGAAGGCTTGTCGGTACCGCCCCCGATGTTGAGCTGCTGCCCGATGGGATTCTCGTTGGGGTAGAACTGACGCGCCATCGTCTCGCTGATGATGGCGACGTTGGGCGCGGCCGCGTTATCGTGCTCGTTGAAATCGCGGCCGGCTTTCAAGGGGATACGAAGGGCGCCGAAATAGCCTGGCGTGGCGGAGTAGAAGGCCGCGGAGGGCTGGCTACCCCGGGCGACCGGGGGCTTGCCGACCTGAATGAACGTCAGGATGTAGTCATCGCCTGAGAGCGGAAAAATCTGGGCCGCGCCGGCGACCGCGACACCGGGCAGCGCACGAATGCGCTCGAGCGCTCGCGTATAGAATGCGGCCTGCTGTTCATCGGTCTTGTACTTGGCGCGCGGCAGATTGGTGCGGAAGGTGAGCACGTCGTGCGGGTCGAAACCGGGATCCATGCTCTGCAAGCGGTAGAAACTGCGCATGAGCAGGCCCGCGCCGCAAAGGAGGACGAGTGCGAGAGCGACCTCGCCGACTACCAGAACGCTACGGACCGCATTGCGGCGAAAGCCGATAGAGTTGCCGCGGCCGCCTTCGCGGAATGCCGCCGCGAGATCCGTCCTCGCCATGTGGATGGCCGGAGCGAGTCCGAAAAGAATACCGGTAAGTCCGGCGACGGCCATGGTGAAGAGCACAACGCCGGCATCGAGTGAGATCTCTTTCGCGCGCGGCAGAATCTCGGGATTGAGGTTGACGAGCAGGCGCGTGCCGGCCCAGGCAAGCAGAAGTCCGAGCGCGGCGCCGAGCGCGGAAAGCAAGAGACTCTCGGTGAGCAACTGGCGCACGAGGCGTCCGCGGCCCGCGCCGAGGGCGTTGCGGATTCCGATTTCGCGGCGACGCGCGGCGGAGCGGGAGAGCAGGAGATTCGCAAGGTTGACGCAGGCGATGAGGAGCACGAAGCCTACGGCCGCCATCAGGGTCAGCACCAGCGGACGGATCTTGCCGACCACGGATTCCTGGAGTCCGTTACTGGTGGTGTCCCAGCCGGTATTGGAATTAGGGAAGGCTTTCTCGGCGCGCGCGGCGATCTGGTTGAGGTCGGCCTGGGCGGCGGCGAGCGAACTGCCCTCTTTGAGGCGCGCGATGCCGTTGAGGTAGTGGCCGCCGCGCTGGTTCCAATTCTGCGCGTTCATGGTGAGCGGCGTCCAGATCTCGGCGCGCGCCGGAAACTGGAAGTCGGCGGGCATCACCCCGATCACCGTGTAGAGCTCCTCATTCATCTTCATCTGGCGGCCGAGAACATCGGGCGCACCGGCGAAACGGCGCTGCCATAGCGCGTTACTGAGAATGACCACGTGATCCGACCCGACCTGGCCTTCCTGCGGGGAGAATGGCCTGCCGAGCGACGGCTTCACGCCGAGGACGTCGAAGAAATCGAGCGTGACGCGCGCGCCGCGCAGACGCTCTGGTTCGGCGCCGCCGGAGAGATTCACTCCCAGCCCGTTAAAGGCGGCAAAGCCGGAGAGGGTGTGGTTGTGATCGCGGTAGTCCAGGTAGTTGCCCGGCGAGAGCGAGAACTGCGGAAATCCCGCTTTCAGATTGCGGTCGCGCACGACGATCAGCTGGCCGGACCGGTGGAAGGGCAGCGGCTTGAGCAGCACCGACTGCACGACTGTGAAGATCGCGGAATTGGCGCCGACGCCGAGCGCGAGCGCCAGGATGGAAACGCACGCGAATCCCGGGTTTCGCGCCAGGGTTCGCAGGGCATACCGCAAATCGCGCAGGAAAGAACTGAACATAGCTGCGGATTAGACGGGCGCGAGGTTAAGAGGATAGGTTAATTCGGATGCGGCACGCGCATTACGGCTACTTTCCATGTGCCGTCAACTTTCCGCAAGATGAAATACGCCGGCATTGAACGCCTCATGATCATACTGCCGAACTGGGAGGCCGTGGCATCAACGAAGGCCGTCTCGGGATTCAGCAGCTTGATCGAGCGGACCTCGAAGTACACTTGCGACACTTCCTGGCCTCCGAAACGGGCGAGCGGCGTGAGGTCGGCATCGTCAGCTAACAGGTGAGGACGCTCTTTAAGATCGTTGAAAGCGACGATCACTTTGCGGATGGCCTCGTCGTCGGTTGGTTGGGCAGACAGCGTAAAGGCTGCCAGGAACAGGAACAGGCACAATGCGGCTCTCATACAACGGTGAATGCCGCGTCGCGGGGATTACTTTCACTTGGCGTACATGCGGATGACGCGCTCGATGGCGCGGCGGCAGACGGCGCAGAAGCCGACCTCGTCGCGCGTGAACATGATGCAATCCTGCTGAGGCCGGTAGTAACCGCGGCCTTCGTACATCGCACCTTCGAAGACGCCTACCTTGCCGGCGTTGGGGCCGGACGCGAGAAGGCGCGTCGAGAGTCCGAGCTCTTCGCGGAAGAGCGCCTCCATGTCGGCCTCCGGACGATGTTGCGCGCGGATGGCGCGGCGGCGTTCCTGAATCGCCTGCTCCATCTGCTCGTACTCCTTCTTCGGCCAGATGGAGGGCAGGTCGATGCCGGCAGTGAGCAGATCTTTCCACTTGGCAGCTCGCGGATCGGCGGTGGCATTCGGCTCCCAGGGTTCGGGCCGCTCTGTCGCGGTGCCGTAGGCGACGTCCGACGTGTAATACTCGTCCGCCAGTCCGGCGAAGTGGTGGCCGAATTCGTGGACGAAGACGTAAGGAGTGAAGGCGTTGTCCGCCGACACGCTGGCAAAGAGATTGAAGATGCCGCCGCCACCGTACTTGCGATCGTTGACGACGATCTCGATGAACTCGTATGGCGCGGCGGACGCGGCCTCGCGCAGGCGCTTGTTGTCGAACGTGAGCACGTAGCGCTCCGACCCGAAGGCATCGTACGCGGCACGCAAGGGCGAGCGGCGGAAGATGCTGTCGGACGGGCGCGCGACCCCGCTTTCTTCGGCCGGAGTATCGACCGCCCACACGTTAAAATCCTGGCGGTGTTCTTTGAAGGGCGAGGCGGCGAACAGAGTGTCGGACATGCGGCGCGCATCGCGATGCCACTTCTCCATTTCGGCGGCGGTGTAGCCGTCGCCCATGAGGAGCAGGTCGACTTTGTCGCGCGACGCGCCGTTCTGCATCACGGCCCAGACGTTGAGTTTGGAAGGCGCGGCGCGGTCGATGGCGGGATCGGCGGGGTCGACGACGATGGACCAGAGCTCGCGAAATTCGTTGCTCGGGCCGCGCTTCTTGATGACGATCTGCACGGGACTGGCGGGTGCGGGAAAACGCAGGCTCTCGTGAAAGGCGCGGCGCTGCTGTTTGGCTTCGTCGGTGGTTTCCCACTCGCCGTAGATGCTGGCGAAGCCGCGCGAGTAGATCACGCGATTGGTGGCGCGATCCAGCACCTGAAAGTAGTACTTACCGAGATTGCTCTCGTCGATCCAGCGATCGAGCGGGCCAGGCCACGCGCCTTCGAGAACGATCCCGTCGATGGCGAAATGTTCTTCGGCTGACGTGCCGGTGTGGACGTAATCCAGCCGTAGCGTGCGAGGACCGGGGGGCTGCGCGGCGGCAACGGCGGCCAGAAGAAGTGAAATTGCGTACTTCACGGTTTGGCAACCTCGATGACGATCTGGCGCAGCAGGTCGGTACCGGCGCGGAGGTTCACGAGCGAGATGCGCTCGTCGTTGCCGTG
>JAOAPT010000658.1 GCA_025463045.1 Candidatus Solibacter sp. | reverse complement strand
GCGGCCCGTCGCAGATGGACCTCTTCGATTACAAACCGACGCTCGAAAAATTCGCCGGCAGCGAACTCCCCGACAGCATCCGCCAGGGCCAGCGCATCACCGGCATGACGTCGGGACAAACCAGCCTTCCCGTCGCGCGCTCCATCTTCAAATTCCAGCAGCACGGCCAATCGCGTGCGTGGGTCAGCGAGCTCATGCCGCACACCGCGAAGATCGTCGACGATCTCACCTTCATCAAAACGATGAATACCGATGCCATCAATCACGATCCCGCGATCACCTTCATCCAGAGCGGCAGCCAGCAGCCCGGCCGTCCGAGCATGGGCGCGTGGGTCAGCTACGGCCTCGGCAGCGTCAACCAGAATCTGCCCGCCTTCGTCGTCATGCTCTCGCAGGCGCAGGCGCTCAATCCCGACCAGCCGCTCTTCTCGCGTCTTTGGGGCAGTGGCTTTCTCCCATCGAACCACCAGGGCGTCCGCTTTCGCGCGGGCAGCAATCCCGTGCTCTATCTACACAATCCCGAGGGCGTCGATCCCGAAACTCGCCGCGACATGCTGGACGCCGCGGGGAAGCTCAATCGCCTCCACCTCGATCAATACGGCGATCCCGAAATCGAAACGCGCATCTCGCAGTACGAGATGGCGTTCCGCATGCAAACCTCCGTGCCCGACCTGCTCGATCTATCGAAAGAGCCGCAGTCCACTTTCGATCTCTACGGGCCCGATTCGCGCCGCCCCGGCACCTACGCCGCGAACTGCCTGCTCGCGCGCCGCCTCCTCGAACGCGACGTGCGCTTCGTGCAGCTCTATCACCGCGGCTGGGATCAGCACAACGATCTCCCACGCGATCTTGCCCTGCAATGCAAAGGCACAGACCAGGCATCCGCCGCACTCGTCACCGACCTCAAGCAGCGCGGCCTGCTGGACGACACGCTCGTCGTGTGGGGCGGCGAGTTCGGCCGCACCGTCTACTGTCAGGGCAAGCTCACCGACACCAATTACGGCCGCGATCATCACCCCCGCTGCTTTACCATGTGGATGGCCGGCGGCGGCATGAAGCGCGGCTTTTCCTTCGGCGAGACCGACGACTACTGCTACAACGTCGTCGCCAATCCCGTCCACATCCACGACCTCCAGGCCACGATCCTCCGCTGCCTCGGTGTTGACCACCTGAAGCTCACCTACAAATTCCAGGGCCGCCACTTCCGCCTCACCGATGTCCACGGAAATGTCGTAAAAGATATCCTGTCTTAGCCTTTCTCTGCGCGCTTCTCTCTGCGTCTCTCCGCGACTCTTACTTCCCCGCCCCCGCGTGCACCACATCAACCCCCAGCGCCCACCGTCGCTGAAACCCCTTCCCTGCCTCGTCCAGATACTCCCGCTTCCCCGCATCCCCTTTCAATATCCAATCCAAGAACGCCGTCACGAAATGCTGATTGATCGCCGCAATCCGATCCTTCCGCCACACCGGCTCGTCAAAGAACGCCCGCGCCGCGAAGTTTCCCATCGCCTCCGCAGGCGCCGGATTCCCGCCCGTATTGTGCCGCGCATTTGCATACACCAACAGATACCTGTCCGAATTCACCGCGCCGCGAAATGCCTTCCGCACTCCCTGCTCATACCCCGACACATCGTCCTGGTCGCCGACGATCCACAACGACGGCATCCGTATTCCCGCAAGCCCCGCCTCGTCCCAGTTATTATTCGGAGGCTGCATCCCCCACGGCGCGATCGCCACGATCGCCTTGATCTGCTCGCGCTTCAGCCCTTCGAACGCCGGATCGCCCGCCGTCCACTGATCGAAGTACCCTCCCCGAATCGCCTTCGCCGACCCGCCCTGCTTGCTGTACCCCGCGCCGCCCGACGCGAGCGCCCCGTACCCGCCCATCGAGTACCCCACGATCGCCACCCGTGACGCATCCATCGCGCCGTGCAAAAACTCTCCGGCACTCCCGCTCATCGCATCGATCGTGAACAACTGATCCGCCGCACGATTCAGCAGCGTGCTCGCGAACCCTTGCACATTCCCGAACACCGAATCCGTGTGGTCGATCGCCGCCACCACGTAGCCCTTCGACGCCAGATTCTCACTCAGATAACTCAGGAAAATTCGCGACCCGGGATAGCCGTGCGAAACCACCACCAGCGGGAATCGCTCGCTTGTCACCGGAGCCGCATCGCGCAGTGCCTTCCCGATTGTCTGGAACGTGCGCGGCACGCCCGGCGCCGCAGCGCCCGGCATCGCCGTCTCCCACACCACGCGCTCCACAGCGCCCGCCGGAATCACCGCCGGATACCAGACCTCGAGCGTCAGCCGCCGGTCGTATACCGGAGCCTTCCCTGTCGCCTTATCGAAGTTGAGGATGTCCACCTGTCCCGCGTGGACCACTTCGAGCGTCCGCACTCCGACGCCCCACCTCCCGCGCGCCGCCAGTTCAGGCGCATCCACCGGAGGCACACTGAATGCCTCCTGCGCCCGCAACGCTGCGGTCAACAATAAAGGGAGCACGCGCCAAACTCGCATGCTCCCATCTTGCCACCTAGCCGACGACCTTAGTCACCGCCGCCGTGAACTTATCCATCTCTTCCTGCGTGCCCACCGTGACGCGCACCTTCGTCGGCCACGCCGGCCACACGCGCCCGATCATCACCTTCTCCGCCGCCAGCGCCTGCGCGAATTCCGTGCCCGGACGCTTGACCTCCATCATGAAAAAGTTCGTCTCGCTCGGAATAAACGGAATCCCTTTCTTCTCGAGGAACGCAAACGTATTCTCTCGAATCCGTTTGTTGATTCCGCGCCGCTCCGCCACCAGGCCCTTCGCCTTCAGGCTCGCCGTCGCGCATGCCAGTCCGGTGATCGGCAGGAACCCGACGCCGAACGGACGGAGTTTCCCCAGCAGGTCCGGCCGCCCCATCGCGAAGCCTGCGCGGATCCCCGCCATCCCGTATACCTTGCTGAACGTGCGCAGCACGATCACATCCTTGTCCGCAGCGACCAGATCGTTACAAGGCTGCGCCTTCTCCGAGAAGTGAATGTACGCCTCGTCGATCACCACTACGGCGTCCTTCTTCTTATTCGCCAGCAGGTACTCGATATCCTTGCGCGCTGTCACCGTTCCCGAAGGATTGTTCGGATTGCACACGTAGAACACACCGCCATCGGGATCGGCCTTGATCATCGCCTCCACATCATGACTATGGTCGGCGCGTAGCGGCACCCTCGTCGTCTTCGACCCGATGAATTCCGGAGCCCCGCCGCCGTATCCCGGATTCGCCATCACCCAGCTCCGCGTCGGTGTGGTGAACGCGCAACTGATGCGGTGCAGCGGATCGCTCGATCCCGCGAACGGCCCCACGTACGTTTCCTTCACGCCCTCCATCTCCGCGATTGCGGTGACGAACTGCTGCTGCTCCCCGAACGGCGAATACCGCCCGCCATGCGGCGCAACCTTCGCCATCGCCTCCAGCCCGTCCTTGCAAGGTCCCAGCGGATTTTCATTGCTCGAGATGCGCACCATGTCGGGATCCATCGCCCTGCGTGCGCCGCCCGCTCCGCGCATCATGCGCTGCTGCGCGTCCTGCGCCATCGCATATTCGTTGTAGAACGGCAGGGCAGCACCAGCCGTGAGTAAGCTCGTAATCCTGCCCAGATCGCGGCGCGTGAACCCGCGCTGCATAAGCGTATCGGTGAGTTTGTCGGAAAGGGACATCGCAAGCTCCTTGCTGAAAATCGGAATCTTGCTCGACTGGGAGCGGCCTGACGGGTTTCTCAGACAATACCCTCCACCTTTCCCATTGTCAACCCCGCCCTGTTACTTACCGGACTCCAGCAGCGCCATCGTCGCAAATGCCGTCGCCGCGTCGTTCATGAATTTCGATTCCATGGAGCCCGCGGGATAGACCTTATTCATCGAGACCGCCGCCCAATACCCGGCCTCATTCTGGTGCGTCCGCAGCCAGCCCTGCGCCTTTTTCAATTTCGGATTTCCGGGCTCGGTCTGCCCCATCACGTACGCCACGAGCGCCGTCGCGTACCCGTTCGAGCCCTCCTGCCGCGGCGCCCCTTCCTGCACCTTGAATGGACCGAGCGACGCCATCGTCCACCCGCCGTCCGCCTGCTGCCGCTGCCACAACGCTTCGACGACCGACCGCCGCGCATCCGCCGTCAACACTTCCGGCATCTTCTTCGACGCCAGCAGCAGCATGACGCGATTGTGCAGGGGCTGTCCCGCCTGTCCGCTGCGTAGAAACGCAGTCAGCTCCGCCGCCCGCTCCTTCACTGCCGGACGCTCGCGATATTCCGCCGGAGCACCCGCCAGCGCCATCGCCGCCAGCGTCGCGCCGTAGAAGTTCGATTCCGGCATCTCCCACGGATCGTCGTTCAAACTGAACCAGTGCCACGATCCCTTCGCGTCGCCCTCCTTAATTTGCAGCGCCCACATTCGGTCGAGCGCCTGTTCGCTCCCAACCAACAGCGCCGCCAGTACCGATTCCACGCCTAACGATGCCGCTGCGGCCGGTTCGCGCTTCTCCACCCGGTCGGTCAGCGACTTCAGCAGCCCGCTCTCGTACGCCGTCGGACCGCTCTCGCCTAGCGCCTTGCGCAACGCCGGACGCGCCATCAGATACGTCACGCTCGTATGGCAGCTGATGCAAGGCTTCGCCCCCGCATTCGCCTTCGGCCATTCGAACCATTCCTTCTGCCGTGCGTCCAGATACTCCGCAGCGAGTTTCGGATTCCAGTCCGCACAAACCGCGGGCAGAGCGCAAAGGAACAGACAAACCGCGACCCTCGATTTCATATGGCTGTTAGTTTACCCGATACACTGGAAGAGAGACATGAAGCAAGACGCCGCTTACTTCGAAGGCAAAGAGCCCGTACTCATCTACATCGCGAAAAAGCTGAAGGACGCCCTACGTCTGGAAGACATCCTCACCGCTGGCAACATCGATTTTGGCGTCGAAGCCGACGAGTATCGCGGCGGCGTGATCTTCCGCAGCGTGCGCGCCGGAGCCTTCTTCTACGTGCTCCCCGAACACGTCGAAGCCGCGCACGAAGTGCTTCGCCGCAACAACTACACACCCTTCGTCGGCGAAGCCCCTACAGTTTGACTACCGATTAACTATCGATCCAATCCGAACTTCGGAGCCTTCGCGTTCCCGGCCACTTTGATCTTCAGATACGTCCCGGCGCCATGCTTCGAGAAGAACGGATCCACCGGTTTCAGCAGCCAATGCTTCCACCCGGTCATCGTCTGCGAGACCTTCGCCTGTAACCGCAGCGCCCCATGGAAATCGAGCGCGTCCTCGTCCAGATCGTATGACCCATCCAGATTCACGTCCGCACCGGACACCCCGAACGTCAGATCGCCGAACGAGATCACCTGGTCCTCCATCTTGAATTTCCCGGTCATTACCGAAATCACCTCGTCGATCTGCTGATTCTTCGGCTGCCCTTGTCCTTTCCGGCTCAACATATCGATCTGATCCTGAATCGTCGACCTCAGGAAGTGCCCTTCGCTCACCTGAAATTCGCCATTCAGGCGCAGCTTCTCCACCACCTTGCCTGTAAGCGGCGGCACCACGAGCTTGGTCTTCAGCCGCAGCCTGCCCTCCATGAAGGGACTATCCTTCATCGCCAGCAGCAGCACATCGCGCATCCGTCCGTCGGGCATGTTGACGTCCAGGTGAATCTGGCGATGCGTGTCGCCTTCGTTCTTGAACACCACCCCGCTCGTCGTAAAGTGAGTCGCGCCGAGTGTCGCCGCCACCGGCTTCAACGTCGTGTCGCCATTCGTCCCGTCCACCAGCACTTCGAACTTCGTCTTCAACGGAACCCGGTTGCCCGACCGCTTGAGCCTGAAATCCGGCACCGTCGCTTCCCCGCGCGCGGTGATCGTATCCAACTCTCCTTCGAACCGACCGCGTGACGAGAGAATCCCCGCGATCCCGCGGAACACTCCGAGATCAGCGTGATCGAACGTGTAGTCTCCGCTGAGCGGAGTGTCGCCCGGTTCGTCCCCATTCCACGGCCCGAAATCGCCCACGCTGTGGATCTCCCCAGGCGGCGTCGGATTCGTCAGGGTCGCATCGTACTTCATCGGCACGCCCTTGCCCGCCGAGTGCAACGTCAGTTGATGAATCGCGAAATGCAGCGGCTTCTTCTTGGGATCCCGCGGCAGCATCGCGAACGACGCATCCTTGATACGCACTTCTTGTAACTGCACGCCCGTGCGATTTTCGTCATCGCCCTCCGACGGCGGCGGTGCGCCCAATTCCGAACGCTCGCCCTTCGGCGGCAGATTCAGTTCCAGCCCCTCCACCTCCACCACCGGCACCACCTTCCTGCCTCCGAGCAGCGTGTCGGTGTCTACCGCAAAACTGAACTTACGGATCGCGAACATCGGCGCCACGTCCTCCCGCCCTTTGTGGCGCATCACGAGCCCCTCGCCGTCGACCCATAGATGCGTGCCTCGCCCGCGCGTCAGCGCCCACCGCATCGGCGAGAGCTTCGGCAGGCTGACGTGCAACGCCGCAAGTTGCACTTCGCTATGAAAGCGCTCCTGCAAATAATGGATTGCCTGCGCCCGCAGATACGGCTCGAACTTCCGCTTCAAGTTGAACCCGGCCAACGCGAACCCGGCCAGACCAACCGCTGCGACCGTGCCGATCCCTGCGAACCATGCCTGCTTTCGTGTCATCCGAAACCAATTGAGGCACGAACCAAACCAATGTGAGAGATCTCACGCAGAGTCCGCCCTCCCGCCATTCCCATCTTGTGCGAGTATTGTATGACCTGCCGTCCACTTCGAAGTGGGAAGACCACAGGACAAGGAGAGTACGCTCATGAGTGTGAAACTGACGACCCGCCAAAACGGCGATGTGATCATCGTCGATACCAGTGGAAAGCTGACCTTGGGCGAAGGCACCAGCAGCCTACGTACCACCATCCGGGAACTCGTGGCCGGCGGCTCCAGGCGAATCGTTCTGAACCTGGCCGACGTTACCTACATCGACAGCTCCGGCCTCGGCGAACTGATCGGCGCGCACACCAGCGTGATCACTGCAGAAGGCGAAATGAAGCTCCTGAATCTAGCCAAACGCGTGCATGATCTTCTGAAGCTCACCAAACTCTACACCGTCTTCGAGGTATTCGAAGATGAGGCCGCGGCCGTTGCCAGTTTCGGCGCAACCAAAGCCAACGCCTGATTACTGGCCGAAGGTGGGGGCAACCTTTACGTTGCCCTGCTTTGCCTTTCTTCCGCACCATGCGCGGCGTCGACACGACCGGCGCCCAGGGGGGTTGATTTATGACCAGCGATTTTCCCGATGTAGGCTCGCTTCGGCCTTCTCCTCGCGGCAGCCTCTTCGGTTGCCGGTCAACAAGAGAGAGTGCTCCGCGTCGACCTTGCCTATCAGAGACCCGGTAACGGTCCGGCACCGGATTTCCGCCCTTACGGAACTCAGGTCAAGCTCTCCGATTTGCCGCCGGACGCGAGCCTGCCCGAAGGCGCCAGCCGACCCGCCAAGATCGGCATTCTCCAAGTCGGCCCGAACCAGAAATCATGGATCCGAATACTGGCCACCGCCGATGCCGCCCGCGCGATCTGTGCCGCCTCTACATCGACCGCAACCGCAACGGCGATTTCACCGATGACGGCCCCGCCTCAACCGCGCCCCCCAGACAAAATGAAAAGACCAAAGCCTGGCGGTGCTCCTTTGAGGGCGCGGAGTTGTCCATCCCGTACGGAGCGGACATCGTCGAACCCTACTTGGTCGATTTCTGGGCAGTTCGCGAAAAAGACGAAGCGCCCGACATCATCCGCTATTCCGTGAACTCGTGGCGAAGGGGCACGATCAACGTCGACGGCACCGAGGCTCTTGTAGCGGTCATGGACGCGGACAACGATGCCGTTTTTGACGCTCGCGATAAGTGGTCGATCTTGCCTGCATCCGGACAAGACGCTTCCAAACGCGTTCTTTCCATTAGGGAAGCCCGACCCGCAAGCCGCTTCATGTTCTTGGAAAAGCCGGCCGGCCGGGACCTCGTGCTTGAATTCCGAAGTCTTACACCCGACGGCCGCTCACTTAGTTTCGCTATCGTCGACCGCCGTGTCACCAAGGCTGAAGATCGTGCCCCGGACGATACGCTTTCCGCCGAGCGCTCCCGCCCGCGTGCTCAGCAGCGCTTTCCCTGGATCGCTGGTGACTGCGAGCGAGGAGTCGCCCAGGCAAAGGCATCCGGGCGCAAACTGATCGTCGATTTCTGGACCTCATGGTGCGACCCTTGCAGGTCATTGGACGAGTGGATCTGGACCGACGCCGAAGTGGCGGCCCTGCTGAATGCCGGCTATGTCGGAGTCAAACTTGACGGCGACCTGGAAAAAGATCTCGTAAAGCGATTTCGCGTAGACGGCTACCCGACACTGATAGTGCTCGATTCCTCCGGCAAGGAACTTCAGCGCTTCGGCTACAAC